>NZ_JAKRFV010000011.1:0-122975 GCF_022347945.1 Pseudoalteromonas sp. MM17-2
CAACAAAACTGAGATAACAGACTCCGAAGCACTCGATATAATGGAAAAACTTTCAGCGTTTCCTAAATCTTATAACGCGCTTCAAGTTGTTTTGTTTGCATGTCCAGACGATGATGAACTCGTCGACGAAAAATATGAAAACATTGTAGCCGTGTGGAAATCGGCTACTTAAAAGGACGCATAAATGCTTGGCTTGCGCTCCTTCGTCGCTAATTTTAGCCAAGCTTAATCCGCCGCATTATGCGGGCATTAAGTGGCCCAGATAGTAAGTGTAAGAATCATAGGTTATGGAAAATAAAATTATTTCAGCAGTTAAAGACTTTGCTAGCTCGATAAATTCGGGAGGTAAAGTGGTGGCTGATATATCTCCTCTTATTGATGCTACTTCTCAACTACCTCTCAGTAGCTTTGACTATTGGGAGCGCCTAATTCGATCAGAGTTTTCCTTGGCATTAAGAGAGTCAACTCCCCCAAAGTGGAAAGTCTGGTCTAAACCTAGTGAACTTCTGACTTGGTTAGATTTAATAAGCTGGGATGGTTACAAGCGAGAGAAAACTCTACGAACACTATCAGGTGCGGCTCCAAATACTTTCTTCTTTTCACTAGCTATTCGTAGGCTTAATGATTGGGTGCCCCAAGTTCGTGAAGCCGCAAGGGATAATCTTCCTGAGATTGCAAAATCTACCAACCCAGAATTTGTTGTTAAAGCGCTTTGTATCGCCCTATCTAATTGGAATTCATGGGGAAGAATTGAGGATGCTGATAAGGCGGTTCTCGTACAAATAATTTGTGAAGAAAAAGTAGCTGAATCACTAAGGTTAAAGTTAATTTCATCAACTTCTGGTCCAATGCCTTCGTTATTTTCTCAACTTGGCCGCACATCTATTCTTGATGAAAGTATTGAAAATATAGCGAGTGAAGCAGCTCAACCAACGGTTCGAGCAAAAGCTTTCCGTAGCTTATTTGAAGGTAAGGTTTCATGGATTGAAGGAAGAAAATGGGAATGGACTGATATAAGATATTGCGAAGGTAAGCTAAAGCCGATCGTTTCAGAGAGAGAGATCGCCGTTCAAGCATCGTTACTCACTTTGCTGAAGCTTTCTTCTGAAGATAGATCTTCAATTGTAAGACGCATATCAGCAGAGATTCTGATTCGTGATTTATCGAGTATTGGAGACATTGCTAGGGGTTATGCTGAAAAGTTTGCATTAGATAAATCCAAAGCAGTATCTGAAAGAGGACAGTTTGCTTTAAAAAAGCTAAATGAGATGAATTGTGCAAAGGCCACCTAACAAGAGACTATGGCGTCAATAGCTCTTTTTAAGCTTTCGGCGTTTCCCACATTACCTCACCTCTTAGCATCGAATTTAAGATAACCACCATCTTCCTGACACACGCAATAATGGCTACTTTTTTCGGTTTCCCGGCTGCAATCAGGCGCTGATATGTAGTTTTGAACACCGGATTACACTGCATCGCAGACATCATTGCTATGTACAGCACAGTCCTCACCTGGGGTCTTCAGCCCTGGATGGTTCTGAGGCCCTTATAGCGACCGCTTTCCTGATTTATGGGCAAAAAAGCTCGGTATATCAATAAGCCCGACATTTTCGACGCTGGCATAATACCTGATGCAATAGTGGTTGGCACTCTAAACTATTGTTGGTTTAGGGTTGGATTTGGTGTTTACAGCGCAATGTTTTAATATAGGAACAAAGTTGTCAATCTCTAGCTCGGCGTTACAGGGCCTATTGGTTAGGGTAATCATTATAAATATAAGGGAATTATATGAGCATCGGTGGTGATGTATTGGTTTATGTTCTTCTGTTAACAGCGGTCGCACCCGCCATTTTGGCAATTAGGTTAGCAGCAAAACAAAATCGCTCGCGGTTTACCAGTGCCGTGGTTACTTTTGTTTTAGGGTTTACTTGGGTTGGCGGTTGGATATACCTTGCCATTATGAATTTAATGCAACCAAAAGAACCTACGCAGTAGTATTCATATCCCAAGTGCGACGGCTAATTCTAGATGCGGTCCACTTAGCTACCCCGTTTAATCAGGGAGTGATAAAGCCCAAATTAGGCCGGTTGGTTTTTCTCACCTATTTGCGCAGTAAACGAAAATATAACAAGCCATAAAGTTATCCGTAACTCTTGGCTCAGTCTCGCCCCGCGACAACGTTAGTCAACCATTAAGGCCACTCACGGCAGAGTTATTAAGGAATTACTATAAAAATAGGGCTTTTATCAATCGCTTTTTATTTACAACGAGTTTGGCCTTTGCTGATTGTGAAATTGCCTTACAAAAACGGCTAAAAGAGGATTTAGACCTCACTTACCGACAGTTTGATCAAAAAATGATGCGGGATTTAGATTGTTGGAAAAGTCAGGTTGTTATGGCGAAGCAGCCATTCTAATAAAGAGATATATCGCGCATAATAATTCTACAGAAAGCTCATTGACGTGGCACCTAGCTCAAATGCAAGCGCTAGCGGGTAATTATCAACAAGCGATTGTTCATGCCAAGACGGTGTTAAACCCAAATGAAGATTTAAATACTTCCCCTATGTATTGCAACGATTTTGTTTTAGGGAATATCGCTTTTTGGTCTAGAGACAAGACTATGTTAAAAAAGCATATGGCTAATATCAAAAAGGGTTGAGTTTTAAACCCAATCAGATCAATTTCAATTATCTGAATAGGTTACTTACCCATTTTGATTTGAGCTATTTACACGCATTATCACAATCGTAATGAGAGCTGTATTGAGCGTAAAACAATCGCGAAATACGAGTTCTAAATAACTAGAGTAGAGAGGCCGCTGTGCGTTCACAAAGTGCCAAATGGGTAACTAGGCTTCACAATAAATCTTGTTACAAGGAGTTGAATATGAAGAGTTTAGTTTTGTTAGGGTTATTATCTTTAGGCACCTTGGCTTCTAACCTTTCGGTCGCGAATGAGATATCGCCTGACTTTCTTAAAAAAGAAATAACGTCAGCTCAAACCGAATACTTGAGCGGTTCCTCTGATAGTGGCCTGTATGCACTTCAAGCTTTAGCTAGGCTACTCGAGTCAGATAAATCCACTTCATTACACTGTGAGTTAGGGCCTAATAATTTATCATTTACTTACCTAAGAATCGGATTATTGCACGAAAGGGCGGGCAATGATTCGAAAGCGAAAGCAAATTTCCAGAAAGCTTTGAATACGTACAAAGGCGAGCATATTCAACTTGCCCAATTAAAAGATAACGTTTTACAGCTGGATGAAATGCACAATTAAAACAGTGAATACTAATAAAATGGTTTAACGGAACGATTATATAACCCTTAAAAAATATAAGAACACGCATTTTGTCTAACATTCATCTTTGAGTACTGGGGTTAAGGGAGTGAATTTGCATAAAGTGGTTGGCTAAACTTTGTGCAGTTATTCACTTTTTGGTCATGATAACGTAGTCAAGGGCGTAAGGATGTGTTTTTATAGAAGCTTAGCTTAACAAAATAATAATTATTCTTATGTTAAACAACCTCTCCTTACGACAGAAGATTTTATTGCTGATCGGTGGCACCTTGAGCGTTTTAATGGTTGCCGTGGCCGTGTTCTTCATTAACCATATCGCGTCTTTATCTCGAAATAGTGTTGAGCGCGAAGTACAAAATTACTTAGATGCTGAGCGTTTGTCGATGCAGTCGTTTTTTGCGCAATACGGCAAGGTAGTTGAAACCTATGTGACCAGCCCGCATATGGTCGACTTTTTCGATAACTACCGTGAGCGTGGTGTGGCGTTATCCTCTTTACCTGATTATCCACTACTGAACGATAATTTTATCCGTATTAGCAGCCGCGACAGTAATATTTTGTCTGCGTTTTTTGCCTCGGCTCACACTGGTGAATACTTCAAAGAAAATGAGCGTACCTCAGCGTATGGCGATGGTCGCCCTTACTATGCGTATAAGCGGCCATGGTGGCAAGATGCGCTGAATAAAGGCCAACTTTATGTTGGCGCTATCTCTGTCGACATCAACACGGGAGACGCATCTGCTGTGGTGCAGCAGCCGGTTTACAATGACGCCAAAGAGCTGGTTGGTGTAGGTGGGGTTGACCTACAAATTAATGCTATCCGCGATATTGTCGAAGACATTACCTTTCAAGGTGAGGGGTTTGGCTTTTTACTCGACAGTGATTTAAATGTGGTGCATTTATCGCAGCGTACCGGGCATTCATTGTCGATAACAGATACCGGTGAAGGGAAAGATAACTTGAGTGCTCTTGAGCAACAATTCAAGCAAACCCAAGGGTTTGATACGCTTAATAGCGCCATAGCCAATAACGACAGTGGCATTGTTAAAGTCACCCTTAAAGGCCAAGAGTTTTATGCTTTATTCAATCGCTTAAAGCTCGATAAGCCGGTGATCGATTGGCACCTAGGGGTGCTTATTCCGGTGAGCTTAATTGAAGAGCCCGTTAACGATGCGGTGATGTCAGCCTCCATCGTCGTGGTGGTGATTCTAGCCATTATTGTCGCGATGATTTTCTGGGTGACTCATTTAGTTGCCAAGCCTATCACCACCTTAACCCATATTATGCGTGATATTGCCTCCGGTGAGGGCGACTTAACGCGGCGCATTGATATCTCGAGTAAAGATGAGGTGGGCCAGCTAGCCCATCACATGAATACCTTTATCGATAAGCTGCGGGCGATGATGCTGAATACTGCTGCGCAGGCAGAGCAATTAAGTGCCGCCGCCAGCCAGTTGCAACAAGTCTCTGGGCAAACCAACAGTGAAATCCAAAAAGAGAAGCAACAAGTCGATAGTGTCAGTGCGGCGGTGACCGAAATGGCCACGACGGTCAATGAAATTTCGCGTAACGCCAATCAAACCAATGATGCCGCTGCATCGGTGCAACAGGTTAGTGAGCAAGGGCGTTCGCAATCAAATCAGTCACAGCAGGTGATGCATGAGCTAGCTGAACACATTGGCGAGGCCGCACAAGTGGTTACAGGCTTGGCGCAGGAAACCAATAATATTGGTGCGGTGATCGATGTGATTAACGGCATTGCCGAACAAACGAATCTGCTGGCACTCAATGCTGCAATTGAAGCCGCACGAGCTGGCGAGCAAGGTCGCGGTTTCGCCGTGGTGGCGGATGAGGTGCGATCGCTTGCAAGTCGCACACAAGAGTCGACCGATGATATTCGCACTATGATTGATAAACTGCAAAGCATTGCTGATAAGGCCTCAAATATGATGGCGCAGGGCCAAGAGCGGGCTCAGGGCTCGGTCACACAAACCCAAGCCGTATTGCAGTCACTAGAGCAAATAGGGGAGTCGGTGGCGCATGTGCTTGATCAGAGTCACCAAATAGCCACCAGCACTGAAGAGCAAAGTATTGTTGCTGAAGATATCAACACCAGTTTGAGTGCTATTAACGACCTTGTTAATAATACCGCGCACCATGCCGACACCTTAGCGAATGAGGCGAAAGACTTGAACGCTTTAGCGAGCTCTTTAAATGCCACGGTGAATCAGTTTAAGCTGTAAGCCTAGTTTTATGGGAGCCTTCGGGCTCCTTTACTTCTTTCGAGGTACTTTTGTTACGACACGTCACGCCTGAAGATGCTAAGGCCATCGCCGAGCTATATAACTATTATATTCGCCACACCACCTTTACTTTTGAAGAGTCGCTTGTTGACACTCCGCTTATGAGTCAGCGGATAGCAAGCATTAAAGCGGTGAACTTACCCTGGCTGGTATATGTACAAGACGGTGAACTCAAAGGGTACGCCTATGCGAGTAAATGGAAAGAGCGCAGCGCCTATCGTTTTGCTGTTGAGACGAGCGTGTATGTGGCGCATCAACATCAGGGCCAAGGAATAGGGCGCCAGCTCTATAGCGCACTGCTCGAGACACTCACCGCGCAGGGTGTGCATACCGCTATCGGTGGCATCACCTTACCTAATCCCCCGAGTATTGCTTTGCATCAGGCGTTAGGCATGCATAAGGTCGCGCATTTTGAAAAAGTAGGGTACAAATTTGAGCAATGGCTGGATGTGGGCTATTGGCAAATTCACCTACAGGCTTAAGCTCTATTCGTGTTACTGTGTATAGGCACTGGAATATGCAATATCAGAAATAAATTTTTCTGAATCTATTAATAAAGGCTGAAAAATAAATTGGTACGACCGAGTGGATTCGAACCACCGACCCCTACCATGTCAAGGTAGTGCTCTAACCAACTGAGCTACGGTCGTACAGAATACGAGATGTCTTTTTTGAGAATTGGTACGACCGAGTGGATTCGAACCACCGACCCCTACCATGTCAAGGTAGTGCTCTAACCAACTGAGCTACGGTCGTACAATTTTTGTTATCAAGGCAAAACGTTACGGCGTTGACAACGCGGTGTAATATATAGCGAGAGACGAAGCTAATCAAGCAACTTTCAAGGAATTATTGTTTGTTTGCTGTTATTTTACTCACCTGGTGTTAAATCGCAGTGTTTGTAAAACGCTTGCCACCAGGTTACATGGTGGCGGCTCGATGTTTTAAGCTCCGCAAGCAAGCTCGGCTCCCCATCAGTGCCTAGCAACTGTGCCTTGATATGGTTGTCGTCTGGCTGAAATTGCAGTATGCGAGTAAAAATGGGCTGTAATTGCTGTAACCTGCCGGCGAGGTGGCTTTGAAAACCTTGCAACTGGCCTATGTAGAACTTGTTAAAGATATTATGCACTATCATGCTGTTACGGTTGTTCTTATGGGCAGCGCAAATATCCCCAGGTAACTTGATGCGCTCAAGCTCAGCGCTCAGGGCATTGTTTAGGGCAATTTGCTCGCGCGTTGCGCGCAGTAACTTGGCTATATAATCACTGCGGTTTAGCTGCTCAAGCGCCTGCGTCAGTTGCGCGGTATCAATATCTTCAACATTGTGCTGGGCAAGGTTATCGGCAATATTGGCAAGTTGGGTCAGCGCACTTTGGCTATTTACGCGACCCGCTTGCTCGTCAAAGTCGAGCGCGTTGCGCGAAAAGGTAAAGAGGTGTTTAAGCTCTTTTTCTTGGGCTAGCAAGTTATTGAACGCTTGGCTCAGGGTGCGTGTTTTAAATTGTTTTTCCTGCTCAAGAGCAGCGATAAGCGATGGACTTAATGTCTCGCTATCGGGGTGATTTAGGCAGGCGTCCACTTGTTGTAAAAAGCGCAGGTGATACTTAAAACGTTCACTGGCCGTAGCAACTTTACCTAGTTGGTTGTTGCGCCCGGCAATGTCAGTGGCAAGTTGACAATGGCCCAGTTGGCCAAGCTCCAAAATGCCCATGCGCACGCCGCTGTCCAGAGGCTCTGCGCTAAACTCGGGCCAGCGTTCAACGGCTAGGGTATGTGCTTCATTAATTGGTAAAAATTTAGCGAGTCGCGCGCGATATTCTTCGTGGACCTGCTCGGGCCCCTCGGCGCAGCCAGTGAGTACAACCAAACTAAAAATTAAAAGGAGCCTGAGCAAGTCGCCTCCTGAGAGTCCAAATAAGCAGTACCGCAGCGCAAGATAAGCCGACAATGATCCCTAACCAGAACCCTTGCGGTCCCATCGCTGGCACGATGTAATCAGTACGACCTAGTACGTAGCCTAGAGCAAAGCCGATCAGCCAGTAAGAGATGAAGGTAATGTATGAAATTGGGCTGGTATGCTTGATCCCTCTGAGCATACCGCTGCTAACCACTTGCAGTGCGTCCGGTAGTTGATAAAAACAGGCGAGCACCATAATGCTTGCTGCAAGTGCTATTACCTCGGGGTTATCACTGTATATGGCGCTGATATCAAAACGCAGCAGGTAAGTGACTAAGGCAACTAATGCCGCGATGGCGATAGACAACACAAAACTTGTACTCATGCAGCGTTTAAGTGCAACAAAGTCCTGCTGTCCGTATAGATTGCCAAAGCGAATGGCCACTGCCATCGATAGGCTCATCGGCAGCATAAACAACAAGGTAGTGACCGAAGCGGCGACCTGATGACCGGCGACGGCGATAGCCCCCAGCGAGGCAATAAATAAAGGAATACAAGCAAATAACGTCACCTCGAAAAAGGTCGCCAACGACAGCGGCACGCCGAGCTTAAACATCGCCCAAATAGCACTGCCGTCAGGCTTGGCAAAATGAAGAAACAAACCCGGTCCGTCAATACGCTTACTTATTAAACTATAAATAAACTGAGCACTGCCCATGGCCGCAAAGACGAGGGCCGTAGCGACGCCACAGCCAGCACCTCCGAGCGCAGGTGCGCCGAAGTGGCCGTGTATAAATATATAATTGGCGGGAATATTCACCAGCAAACCGATAATTGAAATATAAAATGCAGGTGCGGTGTAGGCCTTCCCCTCAGCCACATTGCGAAACAGCGAGTAAACAAAGAACCCAGGTAGGCCCCATTGGATATAGTCGATATAATCTTGAGCCAGTACTTTTACGCTGGCTTGAGTATCGAGTTGTGCAATGAGCACCGGAGCCAATTGCGCAATTGCGACGCCGGCTAAACAGAGCAACACGGCTAAGTAACAGCCTTGCTGAAAATGGCTACGAATTGCCGGCTCGTCATTTGCCCCAAAGCTATGCGCAACTAACGAAGTGAGTGCCAATAAGACGCCTAACAGTGCTAGTACCATGGGGTTCCACAATCCGGTCGCAATTGAAAGAGCGGCTAGGTCAACGGCACTTACTTGGCCAGCCATAATGGTGTCGACGACCGACATTAATACCAAAGTAACTTGTGCAAAAAACACCGGTGCGGCCAAACGCAACAAACGCCCAGCCTCCCACGTACAAAACTTCATAAGAGAGAAAACATCAGATAAGATAAAAGGTAAGTGTATCCTGTGTGTGATATGAAAAAAAGGAATAGCGATGTTTACCGGAATAGTGCAGTGCCAAGCTCATGTCGTTGCTGCAAAGCTCGAAGGCGCGGTTCTGCGGTTAGTACTTTCTGTGAATAAAAATTACTTACAGCATCTAGACTTAGGTGCAAGTATTGCCATCAACGGCTGTTGTCTTACTGTTGTAAAAGTGGAAAGCCCCGCCGGTGATGTTGTCGGCCAAGTGCATTTCGATGTAATTGATGAAACTTTGGCTCTTACCAACTTAGGCCAGTTGCGACCAGGTCACGCGGTTAATTTTGAACGGTCAGTCACCTTTGGCACTGAGTTAGGCGGGCATATTGTCTCTGGGCACATTCACACGACCAGTGAGGTACTTGAGCGTATAGACAGTGAAGATAACTGCCGCTTGCATTTATCCTTGGATCAGAAGTGGCGCGACTATGTCTTATATAAAGGGTTTGTGTGCGTTAATGGCGCAAGCCTTACCGTGGGCGAGCTCAGTGAACAGGGCTTTTGGCTGCATCTGATTCCTGAAACCTTAAGCATTACCAATATTGGCGAGGCAGTCACTGGCAGTGTCTTCAATATTGAGGTAGACCAGCAGACGTACACCATAGTCAATACGGTGCAGCGTTACCTACAGCAACACAAACCCTAACAAAGCAAAGGTTAAAAAATTTGCTCGTCGTCGGCGTCGACCCTTAACTGCACTTTGTTTAAGGCGTAGTCGATGTGCATATTAAGGTGAATAGGGTTACAGCAGGCTGAGCAATCCTCGTAGTAGTCTTGATCCCCTGAAGATGTATCGACATCAACAAAAATATGATTGCCGCAATGGGGACAGCGAATGCGCTGTAGGCTGTAGTCTTTCATAGCCGCCTCGTATGACAGTCTGATGACATACTTTGAGTATAGTGCGTTTTTGCTACGAATTCCGACTAATTTGACGCAGTCAAAAGGCGCAATTGCGCTACTAATTGCCCCCGTTTCGTTGATGAATAATGGTTTCGATACTGTCACGCGCCTGCGTCAAATAATGACCGGCAAAGATATTGGCATGATTGAGCAGGTGATAGAGGTTGTATATTCCTTCGCGGGAGCAGTGATCGTGCGCCAACGGGTAGTGTGCGTTATAAGCGGTATAGAAGGCGTCTGGGAAAGGGCCAAATAACCGTGTCATGGCAATATCCGCTTCTCTATCACCGTAATAACAGGCGGGATCGTATAGACATGGGACGGAGTTAACAAAGCCGACATTACCACGCCACAGATCCCCATGTAATAACGACGGTTGCACGTTGTGGCTGTGTAAGCGCGCTTTAACACAATCCACTAACGTATCGATATCACAAAAGTGAAACCCTTTTTCCGCCAGTAACTGCATTTGCCAGCCGATACGTTCTTCACTAAAGAATACATCCCACTTTTTGTGCCATCGATTGGGCTGCGCAGTAACGCCAATGAAATTGTCTTGCTCATTGCCAAACATGGCCTGTTCGTGCTTTTGATGCATCATCGCCAGATATTCACCCATTTTTGCCCAGTTGGGAGGGGTAGGGTCACTAAAGTCCAGCCACTCTATAATATTAAAAGCAAACTCCAGAGTGGTGTCTGTGGCTAAGCAATCCGGCACCAAAAACAACGATTCTTGTGTTAATAGCGACAAGCTTTGCGCTTCGCACTCAAGACGTTCCAGCGCACTGAGCGGGGCAACTTTAACAAAAAATGTATGTTGCCCATCGCTGATACGAAATAGCATATCGGCCGAGGAATTACTTAATTGCTGTTTTTGAGTGATTTCGAAAGGAGTAGCTAAGGTATCACTAATTACTTGGGCGACGGCGTTCCACATGGCAAGTTAGCAAATTTAGAGTGCGGTGATATGAGTATGGCAAAGTTGTTGATTGATGCAAAAATTTTCCGCAAAGTCTAATCCCACGTTAAAATAGTGTGCAGCGATTTTAGAAGGAGTGAACGCGTGAATAAAAGCAGTGTAACGTCAATAATTGCCCTCATTGTTACATTAGTCGGTTGGCACCTAGCGCAGCCATTGTTGTTGAGCATGGGGTTATTTGCGTTATCAGGCGCACTAACCAATTGGCTTGCCGTGCATATGCTGTTCGAAAAAGTGCCATTATTGTACGGCTCAGGTGTGGTGCAGATTAAATTTAATGCGTTTAAGCAAGTAATACATGAGCTCATTGAAGAGCAGTTTCTATCTCCTGAGAACCTTAAAAAGGCCTCAGCGCAGATGCCAGCGCCGCAAATGGATGCACTAATTAACCATCTGGATATGTCGCTGGCTTTTGATAAGTTAGTACAGGTGATAGAGCAGTCACAGTTTGGCTCCATGCTAGGGATGTTTGGTGGCCGAGCAGCGCTCGAGCCGATGCGTGAGCCGTTTGCTGATAAAATGCGTGAGGCCATCACAGAAATGCTACAAGATGAACAAACACGCGAGCAAATTATTGCGCAAATAGGCGGTGGTAGCGATTTGCAGGCTCAGGTTAAGCAACTGGTAAGCCAGCGCTTAGATGAGTTAACCCCAGCAATGGTCAAAGAGATTATTCAAACGATGATCCGCGCTCACTTAGGCTGGTTAGTCGTATGGGGAGGGGTCTTTGGCGGTGCGTTCGGTGCGCTCGCTTATTGGCTGTAAAAAAAAGCCCGCATTGGCGGGCTTTACTTCCAGGGATGGAATCAAAGGTGATATTACTTTGAGCCGTACACCATAAAAGAATCGGTGTCGTTTTTGGCTGCTAAATCGCGAATAGAGGTTTCAGTTAGGCGCTCTATATTGAGTACTTTGAGGCTGCGATCGAAGCCATAGAGGCTAGCAAATTGGCGAACAGTTAAATCATTACACGCTAATTTGTTTTCCATGGTGTAGGTATTAACGTAATGCTCTTTCATGGAGCGGCGCAGCTTCAGTGGGCTGTTTTTAGTAATTGCCATACACAACTCGGTGCCAGCGCTGTTATCGGCAGCTACAAATTTTGAGCTATCTGCAGAGGCTGTAGTTGAAAGTAGGCCAAGGGCCAAAGCGCTGGTTAATAATGCGGTGCGTTTCATTGTATTCTCCTTAGTACATTCGTCGGGTGCAATGTAAGTATGCGCCACATAATTGTTCATAGCATGAATAAGGTGTCTCCGAATGTAAGCATCTGTGTCAAGTGTGTCGAAGGGCGCAAAGCGCACGATTTTTCAAGGTATTGGCGACCCTATTTGGACACACTTCTTTTCACTTTTTTTGTTGAAAAGGGTGACGCCTCTTCGAGTTTAATGGCTCACCCCCATCAGCCGCTGGGATTGTGTCACCACAGATGTAACTGCGGGTGTCAGGATAACCCACTTCAAGGCGTCGGCACTGTTGTTTTTTATTTAATCATTTTTGCCAGGTATGTACCCATAACCCTCTCTTTTTTATCTCAGTTTACTGTTCATTAACCTTAAATTTTCGCATTTTGCGCAATGATTGGTTAAAGTTACGCAAAAAACGGAGTGATGAAAACAATGCGTAAATACACAGCAAGCCTAAGTGCTGTTGCCGTGGCGCTGGCAGTAGCCGGTTGCCAGCAAAGTGACGGTCCGCAAGGCGAAAAAATATCTATCGAAAAGAACCCCTATCCAAGTACTTATCAGCCTATGCCACGTCAATCGACGTTGATCACCAATGCCACAGTATTAACGGGTGATGGTCAGCGCATCGATGCCGGCGATGTGTACATGGTTGACGGGCAAATTAAGCAGGTAGGCAAAGACCTGGACGTGCAAGCCGATGTCACCATCAACGCACAAGGCAAATGGGTGACACCTGGTATCATTGATGTCCACTCCCACCTAGGTGCTTATCCAAGTCCAGCGGTAGAATCACACCAAGATGGTAATGAAATGACCAGCCCTAACACCGCAGCGGTGTGGGTAGAGCATTCAGTGTGGCCGCAAGACCCTGGATTTAACCGTGCCCGTGAAGGCGGGATCACCACTTTGCAGATTTTACCAGGCTCAGCGAACTTATTCGGTGGGCGCAGCGTGACGCTAAAGAATGTACCGGCACACACTATGCAGGGAATGAAGTTTCCTGAGGCACCCTATGGCTTAAAAATGGCTTGTGGTGAGAACCCTAAGCGCGTTTATGGCAGTAAAGGTGTGTTGCCATCAACGCGAATGGGCAACATGGCGGGTTACCGTAAGGCGTGGATTGACGCAACTGAGTACAAGCGTGCTTGGGAGAAGTATGAAGCGGATTACGATGCGGGTAAGAACGTAGAAGCGCCTGAGCGTGATATTACGTTAGACACGCTCAGTGCGGTATTGGACGGTGACATCCTCATTCACAATCATTGCTATAAAGCTGAAGAAATGGCGATGATGATCGACTTAGGTAAAGAGTTTGGCTACCACTCAGGCACGTTCCACCATGGTATCGAGGCGTACAAAATCGCTGATTTACTCGCTGAAAATGGCAACTGTGCCGCATTGTGGCCAGATTGGTGGGGATTCAAAATGGAAGCCTATGACATGGTACAAGAGAATGTTGCCATCGTAGATGCGGTTAAAAATTCCTGCGCTATTGTGCATTCAGACTCTGACACCACTATTCAGCGCCTAAACCAAGAAGCGGCGAAAGTGATGTATCGCGCCAATGATAATGGCTTCGACATTGATGAAGCGCATGCGATTAAGTGGATCACCTCAAATGCTGCAAAATCACTGGGCGTAGCAGATAAAACGGGTACCTTAAGTGCAGGCAAGCAAGCCGATGTGGTACTTTGGAATCAAAACCCATTCAGTGTGTATGCCAAAGCAGAGCAGGTGTTTATCGACGGTGCCAAAGTGTATGACCGTAACGATGAAAAATACCAAGCACAAAGTGACTTTATGTTAGGCCAACGCTAAGGAGTTGTATGATGAACTTATTTAAATTGACAGCAATTAGCGCCGCCTTCGTAATGAGCACGCAAACTTACGCTGAAAGCCTGGCGATTACCAATGCTACGGTCTATACCGCAGCACAGCAGGGCGTATTAAAAGACGCAACAGTGGTAATAGAAAACGGTAACATTGTTGCTGTGAACCCCAGTGAAGTGAGCGCCGATACCATTATTGATGCTGAGGATAAAATCCTCACACCGGGCTTTATTGGCTCGCTGAATGGCTTAGGTCTTGTGGAGGTCAGTGCCGTTGCAGACTCGCGCGATGGTGGCGATAAAAAAGCGACAATGACTTTTGACCCAAGCTTAGCGTTCAATCCGCGCTCAAGCTTAATCCCTTATGCACGCAAAGGCGGTATCACCAGCAATGTGATTGCACCCTACGGTGGCGATGATATTTTTGCCGGCCTGGCGTCATTGGTGTCGTTATCAGGCGAATTTGACAGTGTGACCCGCCAAGGCGTGGCTTTATACGTAAAGCTTGGAGCTAAACATGAAGGCTCACGTGCGCTGTCGCTGCAAACACTGATTGATACGCTAGAAAAGCACAGTGAACGTGATGAAGACGACGATAAATCCAAAGGCAAAGAGGTAGAAATCCTCGATGCTGTCTTTGCCAAAGAGATCCCGCTAGTGATCGATGTGTCGCGGGCATCGGATATGTTAGAGCTGCTCAAAGTAAAAGCACGCTTTGATGTCGACATGGTTTTTGCGGGGGCGCAAGATGCCGTATTAATTAGCGAGCAGCTAGCTGACAGTGATACACCTGTGGTGATCAGTGCCATGGATAACCTGCCAGGTAGTTTTGACTCGATGCACGCTCATTTAGAGAACGCTGCGAAGTTAGAGCAAGCAGGCGTCACCGTGATCTTGACCATTGCTGGAGATAGCGCGCACAACTTGTATCAATTGCGCTTTGATGCGGGCAATGCCGTGTCATATGGCATGACAGCGCAAGGGGCATTGGCAGCGATCACCAGTAATGTTGCCTCGGCATTTAATTTAGATGTAGGGCAAATTGCGCCGGGTAAACCCGCTGATTTGGTACTTTGGAGTGCTGATCCGTTCGAGTTCAGTACTCGCATTGAAAAAGTGTGGATAAACGGTACTGAGGTCTCAACTCAGTCGCGCCATGATAAATTACGTGAGCGTTATACCACGGATAGTGAGATGCCAAGGGCTTACAGCAAATAAGTCATTAGTATGAAAAGTATTGAAAGGCGCTATAAGAGCGCCTTTTTTTATGCCAAATAGTGATTGAGTTTTGCTCACAGTGTTGTTTACAATATGTGAACATACTCAAACAGGTTATGTGCGTAGTTTGCATTTAGCCAAGGAATGAATCGCGCTCAGGGAAGAATCGCTATACTGCTTAGGTATGTCCCCCTTCCTCGTTGCGCTTCACTATGTGGAGCTTCGCTTTGATAGACAATTCCAATGTTGAATCTGGGTCGTGGTACCGACAGCTTAAGCTCTCGGTCACTGTACTCGTTGGTATATCACTGTTAGTACTTTCTATAAAGGTATTCGCTATGTTCGGAATTTTTAAAAAACACACCGTACAGTTATCACCCGAAGTGTATGGCCAAGTGCAACACAACGGCGACGCGCTGGCGCACATGACCATTCACCGCGATATTAGTTATGGCGACGTTTACAGTGACAGTGTGACCACTGACGAGCAGGGCCGTTTTCACTTTGAAGAAAAGAATATTGAATCGTCAAAGCCGGGCAATATGTTCGATAACGAAGGCATCGCGCAAGCAATTTATGTCATTGTTGACGATAAAAAATACACGCTCTGGGGCACGTTGATTGGTCAAGTTGAAGGAAATGACATTGTTGCCGCCAAACTTAAAGATTTGCACTGCGATATAGGGCGTGAAGAAAAAATATACGACTTTGAATTTAAAGATGTACCGGGCAGATATCAAACTATTTATGGTGTCTGCAACTTAGACTGATCGCTGCGGTTTAGCGACGCAAAAAAATACTCATACAAGGAATTAAGTAATTATGAACACTCTTTCCCCGCGTCAGGCCTCTGAACTCGCCGCCATGGCGTACCGTGCTAAAGGTGCAAGTAAGGTACTAGATGTGCGCTCTATCGTTGGCCCTAATCTACGTAACTCGTTTGAGTTTGTCACCGGTGACAGTGTTGTTGACGGTGTCTCAGGTGGTTTTTTCTCTCATCTGTTCGGCTTAAGCACGGGCTTTGCTTTTGTTGGTAAAGGCATCAACGAGTTTGCCGGCGATAGCGTTATTGCGATTCGTGGTACTGCCTCATTACGTGATGGACTGACAGACTTAAACTGTGGTCTTAGCGCCAGCAGCAGTAATAAAATGGTGCATGCCGGATTTAATAAAACCTTCAACTCCATGAAGCAGGCGTTTGCTCAGTTTGTTGATAGTAACCGCAAAGCCGGCAACACAGGTGTTGTGCATTGCGTTGGCCACAGCTTAGGCGGGGCGTTGGCACAATTGACCGCTGATTGGGTGAATACCGAGTATTCTCTGCCAACTAAACTATATACCTTTGGCGCACCGCGTGTAGGTAAGACCGATTTTGCCCGCTCAACCACTACGAAGCTAGAGAATATATACCGCTCTACTCATGGTGCCGATCCGGTTCCTAAAGTGCCGCTTTGGCCTTTTATTCACGCGCCGTTTAATGGCAGTGAATTCCGCCTCGACGATGGCCAAGGCCTTAACGTGTCGGCCCATAAGCTCGATGGCACTCCAGGTTACTTAAATACCGCTAGTGCCAGCGACTGGTCCACCTTAAAGCAGCGCTCAGATAATTTCTTGAGCCAGCCTGTGCGCCTTCGTTTTGAAGACAGAGCTCAGGCGTCATTCTCAAGCCATTGGGCGGATAAAATAAGCTCAGCATTGATCACCTTGTTGAAAGACTCCGGCTATTACACGGCAGTGGTAACGCAAGCGGCGATCAGCAGCTCGTTGACATTTTACGATATGGTCGCGCGTACCTTAGAACAAGTAGCGAAGGCGTCTGCGCGTTTTGCCGAGCAAACCTTGGGTTTATTAGGGCATATGCTGGTTTTCGCGGGCAAGGTTGTGGGCAAAGCGTTTGAGCTTACTTATAAAATGATTAAGTGGGTCTTTGACTCGACCATGGGAGCCCTGTATCGCAGTGTGCGTGGCGCCCTTAATGGCTTAGATTAAAATAAAAACGCTCGCAACTGCGAGCGTTTTTATTAAATACACCGAGCCGGTTTGGGTAAACCGGCTATTTTAGTTGCTTGTTTTGCCGGCCCCTTGGGAAAGAGCTTATACAAGTATTTGCTATTACCCTTGTCCTCACCCAACTTCTTTGCCATGGCCTTTACCAGCATACGAATCGCTGGGCTGGTATCAAATTCCTGATAAAAGTCACGGACAAACATCACCACTTCCCAATGCGCCTCTGTGAGTTCAATATTCTCTTGCGCGGCGATAACCGGAGCTAACTCTTTCTGCCACTGGCTACTATCGAGCAGATAGCCTTGTTTGTCTGTTGCTATTTCTTGGCCGTTGAATTCAATCATGTTACTCACTGATTTACTCACTGATTGTTCGTTGGTATTGTAAGGTCAATTCGACCCATTGCGCATCGTTAATCACGGTGACACCTGTTGTGCGATGGTGCCCGCCACAGGCATTCACATCTTGCTCAAGGGCATAAGTGGCCACACCCAGCCCTACAAAAGCCGACGCATTGTAACAGGCCTCAGCGCGCAGTAACACGCCGTCTTCCTTGCTAATGATGCTGCCCAGAGTAGGGTGCTCGCTAAGTGCACTACGCACGATGAATAATGTACCCTTGCTCATAAAGTCACTACCTTATCCACTTGCTTGATTAATGCACGCTTGTCATTGTCATAGGCGATTTGCACCTCTATCGCCAAGTCATCTGTGCTCAAGCCATGCTTGTTCAGCGCATCGGCGCACACATAGACAGATTCAATATCATAGATTTCCAACATGCCGATGGCTTTAGTAAAGTCTTTTTGTTGCTGCGCGCTGGGGCGTTGATTTTTCACTAGTGAGAGTACCGCTGCACCTTCTAGTAACCAGGTAACCTGCTGATCAATAGCGGCGAAAATAAGGACCATATCTAAGGACTCGCGCAGACTTTGCTGATGATAGGGCCCGTGTTTAGAGATGACTAAGATGTTATTCATTTGAATTGTACCCACCTGTCGGCGTCAGTGGCGAGCATGGCAAACTCTGCAAGTCCCGAGACGGTAAATAGTTTAACCTGCTCGGTGTCAATGCCGCGCTTGTTGGCTGCGGTGATACACAGGCTCAATTCAATTCCGCTATCAAAGAGCTGCTGCCACAGCGCAGCGACATCGAATTCATCGCTACTGACATCGAACTGATCCAGCGCATGATAAACCCCATCTTGATAGAGAAAAATCGTTTTTATTTGGTGCCCAAGCGAGAGGGCATTGTCAACAAAGCGTTTGAGCGCCACCAAAGTGATGGCATCACTCGGTGCGCTATGCAGTGATAATACGAAGCTGGCCAAATTACATCCACAAAAAAGCCCCAATGAATGGGGCTCATTTTAGCAAATATTGCTAATTAGTCATCAGCTGCGCCAAGTAGGTGCAGTAACGAAGTGAATAAGTTATATACGTTTAGGTACAACGCCACAGTTGCACGCACGTAGTTAGTTTCACCACCGTTAATGATGCGGCTGGTATCAAACAGGATGAGGCCTGACATGATAAGCACAACGGCTGCATTAGTGACCATGAATACCATCGAGCTACCGATAAAGATATTAACGATGCTGGTGATAATCACAACAACCAAGCCAACCATCAAAAAACCGCCCATAAATGAGAAGTCTTTCTTAGTCGTGAGTGCATAAGCAGAAAGACCAAAGAAGATCAGTGCCGTTGAGCCAAGTGCTTGCATGATCAACATTGGGCCGTTTGCCATCGCAGCATAGTGGTTCAACATCGGACCGAGGCCGAAACCAAGAATACCGGTAAAGGCAAAGGTCAGTAGCACACCCGCTGAAGAGTCTGCTTTTTTGTTGATAATGAACAACATGCCGAGGGCAATCAGTGAACAAACGATACCGGTAAAGAACGGTGGGTTAAGCGCCATTGAAATACCCGCTGTCACAGCACTAAATGCCAACGTCATCGCGAGTAAAAAGTAAGTGTTTTTTAAAACCTTATTTGTCTCAATGGTCGACATCACCGGCTTAGCCGAGCTGTACGAGTTATTAAACGCCATTGTGAAACTCCTTAAATTGAAATCGATCCTCGAAGTACCCGAGGGCACCTGAGTTAAAGATTACCAAGTCTTCTATATATGGGCAAACCTTTACCTTTCAATAGACTGCAAAATTCGCGAATTGTTCGATTGCTGTGCTATTATGATAAAAAATAGCCATTTAGAACATTATTTTAAAATAACACTTCACAAACGTCAGGCATTTCACTAATATGCACGCCGCTGCGGAGAGATGGCAGAGCGGTTGAATGCACCGGTCTTGAAAACCGGCATGGGTTAATAGCCCATCTAGGGTTCGAATCCCTATCTCTCCGCCACTTAATTTTTATTTAGGTGACGCAGTTATCTAAGTACCGCTTTAGGAGAGATGGCAGAGCGGTTGAATGCACCGGTCTTGAAAACCGGCATGGGTTAATAGCCCATCTAGGGTTCGAATCCCTATCTCTCCGCCACTATTAAAGGCCTCAGCATATGCTGAGGCCTTTTTGCTTTCTACGACTAACGTCGCTATTGGCAGGGTTTTGCAGATCTGCAATGCTTTTATAAATCATGTTCAGCAGTCACCATTATGAAACACACCCTCGCAAAAGCAGTTTTATATTCCTTATTAGCACCGGTATTGATTGGTGTGGTGTTAGGCATTTATTACGCCTTAGGGGCACAGCAAAACGGTGCGCAACTATTTTTTGCCGTATTACTATCTGCTATTGCTAACGCCCATATCTTGGGATTGGCGATGGCTGTGTTCGTGGTCCCGGGCTATTTGCTGATGTATAAGTACAATAAAGTGCATTACAGCGGCGTACTCACATTAGGTCTACTAGGAGGGGCGTTGTTCAGTTATGCTTTTGGCGCGCAGGCGGGGTTTTTACTCATTGTCAACGCACTGATGGCGGCACTTGGAAGTGGACTGTTCTTGTTTGCCCTGCGCCGGGGCAGTGCCCGCGAAGCTTAATCTTACCTATCTTCATGGCGTAAAAATAATCAATCAGCGTTTTTTCAAGCGACTGCATCACTTTTTTCATGATAAAAGGTTTCATTTGCGCGCCACAAAGAGTACCTTAAACACTGCGTATTCTATGTGAAGTAGTAGTGTGAATGAGTAAAGAAGCCTTTTATGAATCCCTGACACAGCAAGCACTCGCGCTGGTCAGTGATGAAACCAATCAAATTGCTAATATGGCGAACATTAGTGCGCTGTTATTTATGTCTTTAGAGGATATAAACTGGGCAGGGTTTTACATTTTGGAGTCGCCACAACAAATGGTGTTAGGGCCGTTCCAAGGAAAGCCAGCGTGTGTGCGCATTGAAGTTGGAAAAGGTGTGTGTGGTACTGCTGTTGCTGAAGACACCACTCAACTGGTAACTGACGTTCATCAATTTCCCGGGCATATCGCTTGCGATGCGGCGTCAAACTCTGAGGTTGTGGTGGTGGTGAAAAAGCAAGGAAATGCCATTGCCGTTCTTGACATCGACAGCCCTACAGTGGGACGGTTCGATGAGCAAGATAAGCAGGGCCTTGAGAAGCTAGTTCACAGCATCGAAAAATACCTGTAATGAAAGACTTACTTAGTGTACATGACTACCTTTTCGCACAGTCCGATATTGGCGACTGGGAGGGGGAAGAGGAATTCGTTACTGAGCGTTACAACGAACTAATCCACCATGCATGGGAACGCTTGGATGATGATCTAAGCTGCGAACGCATAGATGAAATAATTAACGGTATTTGGGAGCAATTACGCGGAGACACCGCGCTTCTCGATGCTGAACACGAAGAATTAATGGACTGGGTTGAACACTATGTCGACTCGGCGCAAGACGAGCAGATGTAAATTTAAGGTTTAGAAATGGAAACCACAAACAAGCTAAAAGATATAAACGAAGTATTGGAATTCCTATACCAGGAATTTCCCAATTGTTTTAAACAAAAAGAAGGCATTAAGCCACTCAAAGTCGGTATTTTTAAAGACATTGCCGAACGTATTGAAGGCAGTGAAAAGGTCAGCAAAACGCAAGTTCGTCAAGCGTTGAGAAAGTACACTTCACACTGGCGCTACCTTGAAGCGGTTGTTAACAACGAATACCGCGTTGATTTAGATGGCAACCAAGCAGAAAAAGTAGAGCAAGAGCACGTTGAGCATGCAAAAACTGCGCTTGAGCAAAGCCGCGCAAAAATGGCTAAACGTAAAAAGCCTGCTCGTGGTGCTAAAGACGGTGATACAAAGGGTTACAAAAAACGTCCAAGTGGACCTGGTAAGCCTCACCCTAAAGGCGCTAAAGTCAAAAAGAATGCAGAACCTGCACCGCGTCGTAGTAACAAAGTTGAACCTTTGCCAAGCGACAAGGTCAAGGCTAATACCAAAGTTAAAGTTAAACTAGGTCAGGCGCTAGTCAACGGCACTATCACTGAAGTCAACAAAGATGATATCCACGTTGAATTAGTCACCGGCATGCAGGTAAAAACTAAAGCAGATAGCTTATACCTAGTATAAAAAGAAGGAGTTGTGCATGAGTAAGTCGTTTTCACTCATCCCACTGGTCGCTGCCCTTGTAGCAGCACCGGCCTTAGCCTCACTGGATAAGGTCACCATGGCTGATTTGCCGACCCTACAGCAGGAGTCGCAACACAGTACAGCAAGTAAACGAGTGACGAATCTCTTCACACGTGCACACTACAAGCCAATACGATTCAATGATGAACTGTCGGAGCAAATGTACGACCGTTACATTGAATCGTTGGATTTCAATCGCACTATCTTCCTAGAGCAGGACATTGCTAAATACGAGCAATATCGTGATAAGTTTGATAATGCATTGAAATCCGGCAAACTCGATTTTGCCTATGATTTATTTAACCTTAGTATGAAGCGGCGTTTCGAGCGCTACGACTATTCATTGTCTTTACTTGAGAATGAATTTGACTTCACTAAGGACGACAAATATTACTTTGACCGTGAACAGGCGCCCTATGCGAAAACGCAGGAAGAACTCAATGAGTTATGGCGACAAAAGGTCAAATACGATGCGCTGCGTTTGAAGCTGACCGGTAAAGACTGGGAAGGCATTAAAGAGGTATTGGAAAAACGCTATACCTACACGTTGAAACGCCTAGTGCAAACAAAAAGCGAAGACGCTTTCCAAATTATTATGAACGCGTTTGCGCGTTCTATTGAAGCTCATACTTCCTATTTATCACCACGACGTGCTGAGCAGTTCAAGATGGACATGGATCTTGAACTCGAAGGCATTGGCGCGGTCCTCAGTTACGATGAAGATTACACCGTTATTCGCTCTCTAGTGCCCGGCGGCCCAGCGGATAAAACTGGTGAAATCAGCCCCGAAGACCGCATTGTTGGTGTTGCTCAAGGGGAAGACGATTTTGTTGATGTGATCGGTTGGCGTTTAGATGATGTCGTTGATCTCATTAAAGGCCCTAAAGGCACTGTGGTGCGGTTGCAGTACCTAGAGGGTAAAGACGACCACGGCATGCCCAAAGTAGTAGAGATCACACGTGATAAAGTGCGTCTTGAAGATCGTGCAGCGAAATCGAGTGTGTTCGAAGCCAGCTATTCTGAGCTGACCAGCAAAATTGGCGTGATTGAAATTCCAGGCTTCTATAACAACCTCTCTGAGGATGTTAAAGGCGAGCTGGTCAAGTTAAAAGAGCAAAAAGTAGATGGCGTGGTTATTGATTTACGCCAAAATGGTGGCGGCTCCTTGTACGAAGCCACCAAGCTGACAGGCTTGTTTATCGATCAAGGGCCTGTGGTGCAAATTCATACTCTTAACGGGCGAATTGAGCAGCAAAAAGACCGAGATGGTGTGACCTATTATGATGGTCCATTGACTGTATTAGTGGACCGTTACAGTGCATCGGCATCGGAAATTTTCGCGGCGGCTATGCAAGATTACGGTCGTGCGGTGATCATTGGTGAGCAAACCTTTGGTAAGGGCACGGTACAGCAACACCGAGGCCTGGGACGCAACTACGACTTGTACGACAACCCACTAGGTAGCGTGCAGTACACCATTGCTAAGTTCTACCGTATTGATGGTGGTAGTACCCAGCACAAAGGCGTGGTCCCTGATATTGAGTTGCCTTCTCCGATAGACCCCGCAGAGTGGGGAGAGAGCCAAGAAGACAACGCGTTGCCATGGGATAGCATTGTCCGTGCTAATTACGCGATGGTCGATACCCTTGATGGTACCATCAATTATTTGGCGAAGGAGCACGATAAGCGTGTTGCCAGTGAGCCTGAGTTCAATTATGTGATGCAAGACATCAAAAAGTACAAAGAAGAGAAAGATCGTAAATTCATCTCTTTGAACGAGAAAGAGCGTCTTGACCAACGTGATGAGCGCAAAGAGCTTGCTTTGAAGCGCACCAACGAGCGGCTTGCGCGTCTAGGTTTGGAAAAAGTGGAAGACGTTGATGATGCCCCTGAGGTATTAGATGAATTCGACCCATTCTTGGAAGAGGCGGCGTTGATCACCCAAGATTATATTAAACAAGGGCGATTGGCGAAGAACAATAAGTAACCAAAAACCACGAAAAAGGGCGCTTTGAGCGCCCTTTTTGTCGTTTAGACGGTGTTAAAAATGTTTTCCTCTGGTACTCTTTGCGCTGATAATAACAATAACCCTCGTGTGTCGTGCTTAAGGCGAGGGCAGGAGAATCATTGTGACAACCACCAAAGAAGCCAAGTTTCTTGATGCATTGATCCCCATCGTCGTGCTTATTTGTTTGCTCGGCGCAGCGGTGTATCTCTATGGTGACAGCTCGTCGTCAGGCCCCAACCAAATAGCCTTACTGTTTGCGACGTTCACCGCAGCATTGATCGGTTTAAAAAACGGCTATACCTGGAAAACCCTTGAAGAGGCGATGATTAAAGGCATCACCATCTCCTTGGGCGCTATATTAATACTGTTGATGGTCGGTGCCTTGATTGGCACCTGGCTGCTATCGGGCACCGTGCCGACGCTCATTTATTACGGCCTACAAATTATTAACCCGCATTGGTTTTATGCCGCAAGCTGCGTTATATGCGGAATTGTGGCGATGAGTATCGGTAGCTCTTGGACTACCGCAGCCACCATAGGTGTGGCCTTACTCGGGGTCGCCAATGGGTTAGACTTAGATCCTGTGGTTACCGCCGGTGCGGTTATATCCGGTGCTTACTTTGGTGACAAGCTCAGCCCACTGTCGGAAACCACTAACTTAGCGCCAGCAGTGGCAGGGGCCGACTTATTTACTCATATCCATCACATGCTCTGGACCACGGTCCCGAGTTTTGTGATAGCCGTGATTATTTTCATCTTTATGGGCTTTAACGCCGATGTGAGCAGTGATACCGCAGGCATAGATAACATGGTCGCTCTGTTGCAGGACAACTTTAACATTAGCATCGTCAACTTGGTGCCTTTAGTGGTGTTGTTGGCACTGGCTATTCGCAAAATGCCGGCATTCCCGGCAATTTCTATTGGGGCAGTATTAGGCGCGGTGTGGGCGCTGTTGTTCCAAGGCGAATTATTAGCCAGCCAAGTTGATGTTTCCCAAGGCCAATTAGTTGGCTATTTTAAGCTAGTTTGGGCAACCTTTTTTGACGGTTTTGCTATTCAAACTGGCAATGCGAAAATGGATAGCTTGCTCTCAGGCGGCGGCATGTCAGGGATGTTGACCACTACTTGGCTCATTATGATGGCGTTGATGTTCGGCGCTATCATGGAAAAGACCGGCCTGCTAGATGTGTTTGTGCGCAGCATCTTAAAAATAGCTAAATCCACAGGTTCGCTTATCGCATCCACTATCGCCACATGTATCGGCACCAATTTAGTCGCTGCTGATCAGTACATTGCTATTGTCGTGCCGGGTCGAATGTTTAAAGAAGAATACAAAAAACGGGGCTTACGCCCAGTGAATTTGTCTCGTACGTTAGAAGATGGCGGCACTATAACCAGCCCACTTATCCCTTGGAATACCTGTGGTGCCTACATGCAGAGTGTACTGCTAATTAACCCATTTGATTACGCTCTATACGCCTTCTTTAATTTGATTAATCCAGTGTTAGCAGTGATCTATGCTTATTTCGGTATTAAGATTTTAAAGCTAGAGCCAAAACACTTACAGCCTGAAACACAAGCGCAACGTAGCGAATAACCTATAATGTGGGCATCACCTGATGCCCACTCTGAGCAACAGAGGACTGTCCTATATGACCTCCCAGCATGGCAATGCGAAGTATTTAAAAGACTACCAACCCCCTCATTTTTTTATTGATACCCTTACCTTAGACGTTGATTTACAGCCGACGCAAACCACAGTGTATGCCCGCTCCGAGGTGCGTCGCAATGAGGCAAACCCGGCAAATGACTTAGTGTTAGATGGTATAGATTTAACTCTAAAAGAGGTAAAAGTTGATGGCCATACGTTCACCAACTACGACATTAACGACGAGCAATTACTGCTTCGCGATGTGCCACAACACTTCGTACTAGAGATAACAACGGCCTGTTCGCCACAAACTAATAGCTCATTAGAAGGTCTGTATTTATCAGACGGTGCTTATTGCACTCAGTGTGAAGCTGAGGGGTTTCGTAAAATCACCTACTTCCTTGATAGACCCGATGTTATGGCCGAGTATGAGGTCACCATCAAAGCGGATAAAGCCCAGTTCCCCTATCTACTGTCAAATGGCAACAAGATTGCCAGCGGTGACTTAGCCGATGGGCGCCACTTTGCAACTTGGCAAGACCCCTTTAAAAAGCCAAGCTACTTATTTGCCTTGGTAGCCGGGGACTTCGACGTATTACGTGATAGCTACACAACCGTCTCTGGTCGTGAAATAGCATTAGAGCTCTATGTAGATAAGGGGAATTTAAGTAAAGCCCCGCATGCGATGGCGTCGCTTAAGCGGGCAATGCATTGGGATGAACAACGCTTTAATCTTGAATACGACCTCGATGTGTACATGATAGTGGCGGTCGACTTTTTCAATATGGGAGCGATGGAAAACAAAGGGTTAAATGTCTTTAACTCGAAATGTGTGCTCGCCAATGCAGAAACCTCAACGGACCGCGATTTCCATTTGATTGAATCTATTGTCGGTCACGAATATTTTCATAATTGGACGGGTAACCGGGTGACTTGTCGGGATTGGTTTCAGCTCTCTTTGAAAGAGGGATTGACGGTGTTTCGAGATCAGGAGTTTAGCAGTGATCTAGGCTCACGAGCCCTCAACCGAATTGATGCGGTTAAGGTGATGCGCACACATCAGTTCGCTGAAGATGCGGGGCCAATGGCTCATCCTATTCGCCCTGAGAAGGTATTAGAAATGAATAATTTTTATACCGTGACAGTGTATGATAAGGGCGCCGAAGTGATCCGTATGCTGCATACATTGCTGGGTGAGCAAGGCTTCCAAAAAGGCATGCAGTGCTACATCGAGCGTCATGACGGCCAAGCGGTGACTTGTGATGATTTCATTAGCGCTATGAGTGATGCGAATGGCTTTGATGCCTCTCAGTTTAAACGCTGGTACAGCCAATCGGGTACCCCACAAGTGCATGTTCAGGAACAGTTCGACGCGCAACAGCAGCAATATGTACTCACCCTGAGTCAGCATCATAGCCCGACAGCAGATCAACCAAGCAAAGATAATTTGCTCATCCCTGTGGCGATTGAACTGCTTGATAGCCAAGGTAAGGCATTGAGCTTAAATGCGCATGGCGTCGCTGATAACGTATTGCAGTTACACCAAAGTGAACAGCAGTTTGTGTTTGACAATATCACCGAGCGACCTGTCGCGGTGCTGTTTGAGGACTTCTCCGCGCCGGTTAAGGTTCAGTTTGAGCAGAGCCTTAACGATCAATTGCATATAGTGCGCCATGCTAGCAGCGACTTCTCCCGCTGGGATGCGCAGCAAAGTGCATTAAGCGGGTGTATCCTAGACGAGCTTGGGCGGGGCGAAAAAGCCCAGCTTGATGAGGCAGTTTTAGCCACGTTGAGTGACTTACTTAATGGCGCATTAGTCGGTCAAGAACATGATCTGGCCTTAGTCGCAGAGCTATTACAGCTACCCAGCTTTGATACCTTGAGTGCTCATTTTGAGCAAGTTCCTGTTGATGCCATCACGGCGGTGACCGAGGCATTTGCGCAACAAATTGCCGAGCACTTGCAAGTGCTGCTGAGCGAAGTAGTGACCCAACTCAGCGACGATAAGCAGCAATCGCAACAAAGCGTTGCCAAGCGAGCGTTACTCGCGACCTGCATGGGGTATTTAGCGCGCGTAGATACGCAGCTTGAATTTATTGAGACTCAGGCACATCAGGGCTCAATGACTTTATCTTTGGCGGCGATAAAAGCGTTGATCCTTGCTCAACACCCTCGCAGTGGCGCTATGTTAGACGAGTTCGCGGCGCGTTGGCAGCATGATACTCTTGTGATGGATAAATGGTTTAATCTTCAGGCCCTGCGCAAAGGCTCGGACAGCTTCGCCAATCTGACTCGTTTATACCAACATCCTCACTTTAGTTGGCGTAACCCCAATCGAGTGCGTGCTCTTATTGGTGCCTTTGCGATGAGTAACCCAACGCAATTTCATGCCAAAGACGGGCAGGGCTATGCGCTATTGGGTGATGCCTTAGTGAAACTCAATGATATCAATCCACAGAACGCCTCGCGCCTGATCACGCCGTTGTTGGCATGGCGACGTTTTGATAGTACGCGTCAGCAGTTGATGAAAGAGCAACTAGAGCGTTTAAAGGTATTACCAAAACTCAGCAAAGATTTATTTGAAAAGGTAGATAAAGCCCTCAGTGAATGAGATTAAAGAATTTTATTTCACGCTTTCTATGAGTTACAGCCAGTGTCTGGCCTATTACAAAGGCCGGATTTCTGCTGTGCAAGTCATTGACGACGCCGGGCGAAAAATTCGTTTCCCGGCTAACAAACTGCTTCCCTATATGTCACAAATAGGCATCCGTGGGCGTTTTCGCTTGTTATTGGATGCGAATAATAAGTTTATTCGCTTAGAGCGCGTTCACTAATTCAACCTGCTTATGTGCGCTATTTTTAAACAGTTGTAAATTGCATTTGTCGTTAACGTTATTGTCATGTATAAAAATAGTGGTAGGATGTCATACCATTAGCGCAGATAAAGGAAAATTAACGCTTATTACAGGCCATTAATCTAGATTGTTTGTAAATTTCGCGTATCCTTTCTAATGTATAAGACTACACTAAAAACAATAACTTGATCTTAATTACCCGCGCAAAGGGGGGAAGCAACAATGATAAGACAGCCACTATTTGCTAAGCATCGTTTAGCGCTCTGTGTAGGGGGAGCGATGCTCGGCATGAGTAGCGCCGCACACAGTGCCAGTTTTACAGTCGGGGACTTCGATGTTAACTTCGACTCGACATTTTCATACGGACAAAGCATTCGTACGGAAGATAGAAACTTCGACGCCAACATAGGTAAAAGTAACCATCCACGCTTTGACTGGACCGGTTATAACGCCGCTTTGAATCCAATCTATTCATCTGCAGATGTGTGGGCCCAACCTGGCGCTTACTCTAATAATGGTGATGCGGGTAACTTAAACTTTGATAGTGGCGATACCTTTTCACAGCAGCTAAAAGGCACACATGAGTTAGCCATCAATGGCGACATGTACGGTTTCTTCTCGCGCTTCATGTATTTTTATGATTTCGCTTTGATGGATGGTGACTTTGCTTACACCAATCCTACCTCAGGGGAGCAGGTTGATCCCTGTGACTATGACGAAACCAAAGAGCAAGTCTGTGCTGATTTTCGTTTGCTTGATGCCTTTATTTGGGCCGATTTCGATTTCAATGAAGGTCGCAACCCGCTCTCTGTGCGTTTAGGTCAACAAGTTGTAAACTGGGGTGAAAGTACCCTGATATCACATGGTATCAATGTTAACCCTGTAGATATCGACCGCCTGAAGGCGCCGGGTGCTGAAGTAAAAGAAGCCTTTATTCCCGTCGGCATGTTATGGGCCTCACTAGGTATTACCGATAACATCTATCTTGAAGGTTTCTATCAGTACGAGTGGCATGAAACTCGTCTACCAGCATCGGGAAGTTATTTCTCGACCAACGATTTTGCCTCGGAAAACGGTTTTAACCAAAACGTACAGTTAGGCTTTACCTCCAACCCAGATATTGACCTTGCCTTTTTAACCGAAAGCCTCAACAACCTTGGCAGTGATTGGCAGATGGCCGCAGCGGCGCAGGGTATTGACCCTAATTCAGCAGCGGGGCAACAGTTACTGGCTAATATGTACTTGGCATACCCCACTAAGGTGGCACTTAAAGGCAAAGGTCACAAAGGTAAGACTGAGCCCGATGATGGCGGCCAGTATGGTTTGCGCCTAGGTATGTTTATGCCTGACTTTAATGATACTGAAGTAGCGCTTTACTACATCAATTATCATAGCCGCCGCCCAGTTATCTCTGGACAAGTATCGGACTTTACCGCCATTGGCGATGATTTAGCGATGCTGGCGACGACGGAAATCACAGAAGACAACGTCACCGATCTGCAAGCGTTTACCAAAGCGGTATTAGCTTATCCAGAAGACATTAAACTGTATGGCTTGAGCTTTAACACGGCGTTAGGCGAGACCGCGTTCTCTGGCGAATTTGCGTTTCGTCAGGATGAACCACTGCAAGTGGATGACGTAGAGCTTCTGTATGCTGGTATGCCTGAGCAGCTCGCTGTTGCCGGGTTACGTCCAGAATTTGCGGGTATTTCACAGTTGAGCCCAGGCGATGCGACCTCGGTTGTAGGCCCAGGTGAAACGGCACAAGGTTATATCTTGCGCAACACGGCACAGCTACAATTCACCGCCACGCACCTGTTTGGCCCTTATCTAGGTGCTGACAGCTGGGCCGTTGTTGGTGAAGTCGGCGGGGTGCGGGTTAATAACATGCCAGAGTACGATGAGCTGCGTTTGAATGTGGCGGGGACCGGACGCAGTGGCGTCATTCAAGGACCTGCGGCCGACTATACCGCGTTGCAAATGGCGCTTTCCAATGGCCCAGAAACCAATCCATTCCCAACGGCTTCGGCGTGGGGATATCGTCTTATTGCCAAGGGGGATTACTTCAATCTCTTCTCAGGCGTAAACTTTTCACCTAAGTTCGTATTCTCCCACGACGTCAATGGCATTACACCTGACCCAATGTACTTGTTTATTGAAGATAGAAAATCGTTGGGAATTAACCTGAACTTTAATTATCAAAATACTTGGTCTTTCGACGTAGGCTATAGCTCTTTCTGGGGCGGTGGTGCGACGAATAACTTCTCAGACCGAGACTTTGTGTCGTTTAATATTAAATATTCAATTTAAAAGGGTACACGCATGTTAACTAAACCTACCCTCATTGCAGCAGCCTTTTGTGGCATCTTTGCCACTTCTGCAGTACAGGCAAAAATAACACCCGAGCAGGCTGAACGCCTGGGCGCGGATTTGACACCTATTGGTGCACTTAAAGCAGGTAATGAAGATGGCTCTATTCCTGCTTGGGATGGTGGTATTACTAAAGCACCCGAGAATTATGAGCAAGGGATGCATCACCCTGACCCTTATGCAGATGATCAGGTCCTTGTCACCATTGATAAGTCAAACTTGGAACAGCACAAGGAATTCTTGAGCCCGGGTCAGATAGCCTTATTTGAGGCGTACCCTGACACCTTCAAAATGCATATTTATCCGACTCGCCGTAGTGCCTCTTTCCCGCAGTTTTATTACGATGCAACGAAGAAGTACGCCACTGAAGCGGAGTTGATCGAAGGCGGTAATGGCATCAAAAACACTGCTATCGGTGTGCCATTTCCAATTCCGGAAAACGGCTTAGAGGCCGTGTGGAACCACTTGTTGCGCTACCGTGGTTTATCGATTGCCCGTTATGGTGGTCAAGCCATGCCAACAGCCTCGGGTTCGTACAACCTGATTGGTTTTGATGAGCAGTTGTTAGTGAAGTACTCGGATCCAGAGGCCACACCGGAGCAGCTGCAAGAGTCGAATATTCTGTTTAAATTTAAACAGCGTGTCACCGAGCCAGCGCGCCTTGCAGGCACCGCATTGTTAGTGCACGAAACCATGGACCAAATCCTCACGCCACGCCAAGCATGGACGTATAACACCGGTCAGCGCCGTGTTCGCCGTGCCCCTAATGTTGCATACGATGCACCGGGAACAGCGTCTGATAACTTGCGTACTACCGATGACTTCGACATGTTTAACGGCTCACCGAACCGTTATAACTGGGAACTCAAAGGTAAAAAAGAAATGTACATTCCGTATAACAGCTATAAATTGCATAGCGATGAGCTAGAGTACGATGACATTCTTAAGCCTGGCCACGTTAATCCAGAACATGTGCGTTATGAAAAACACCGCGTTTGGGTGGTTGAAGCGACGCTTAAAGAAGGCACTCGCCACATTTACAAGAAACGCGTGTTTTACATCGATGAGGATAGCTGGCAGATTTCGGTCGCCGATTTATACGATAACCGCGACCAAATGTATCGTGTAGCCATGGCCCACGGTGTGAACTATTACGAAGTACCAACGCACTGGAGTACGTTGGATGTTTATCACGACCTAAACTCACGTCGTTACTTGGCTATTGGCTTAGATAACCAAGAGAAAATGTACGACTTCTCTGAGTCGTTCCAAGACAATGAGTTTACATCTAATGCACTTCGTCGCGAAGGGCGCCGTTAATCTCCTCGGAACTCCTCAGGTCTGCTGCTGCAGGCCTGAGGCTCTCACGTTAACCCTCTATAGGCTCAATTAGATATGAAGTACTTGCTTTGGGCGGTGTTGCTTTTGCCCCTTGGCGTCAGCGCGCAACAAGAGACACCACAACCGGCTTATCAGGCTGACAGTGCCACGCGCACGTTATTTACCGATATCACCACCACAGAATCACGCGTTATCGCCGTTGGCCAACATGGCACCATTGTATACAGCGATGATGGCGAGCAATGGCAGCAGGCCACAAGTCCTATTGATACCCTGCTGACAGCGGTGTTCTTTATTGATAATCAACAAGGCTGGGCATGTGGTCACGATGCCAGCATCTTAGGCACCACCGATGGCGGCGCCAGCTGGCAGTTACTGCAGTATCGTCCTGATCTTGATAAACCCTGCTTGGATATTCACTTTTTCGATAAGCAAAACGGCGTTGCTGTGGGTGCCTATGGAATGTACTTCGAGACCAAAGATGGTGGCCAAAACTGGACTAAACGCTTTTTAGATAGCCTTCTTTACCCCGAAGATAGGGACTACCTCAATGATTTGAAGGTCAACGATCCAGAAGGTTATGAGATAGAAACTAGCTCCATCTTGCCGCACTTTAACCGCATTGCTGAGACTTCCAAAGGGCTCTACATTGCAGGTGAAATGGGACTGATAGCGCACAGCACCAGCCAGGGTCAAAGCTGGCAACGGGAACAGGAGATATATCATGGCTCCTTTTTCGATATTGCTGAGGTCGAAGGCGAAATACTGGTTGCCGGTTTACGCGGTAATGCATTTAAACAAGGCGATAGCGGCCAGTGGCAAGCACTGCGCACGCAAGAGCAAGCAACCATGAACAGCATCGTCGAGAGCAACAAGGGTGGGGTGTATATTTTTGGTAACTCCGCTGTGATTTACCGCTTAGAAAACATGCAACAGAACCAGCTCAAGGCGCGTCAACGCGCTGATGGTAAAGCCGTGATGGATGGTGCGGAGTTTGCTGGTAAGTTGATTCTAGCAACGGAAGCGGGCATTCAAACCAAGGAGTTAAACTAATCATGCAAACTTTAGTGGAATTATTAGAGCGCAGTTTATTCCGCCATCGCATGTGGGTGATCTTGGCCTTTATTATCGCCACCGTGGCCTTGGCGTGGCAGGCAACTAAACTGCAATTAGATGCGTCGTTCAATAAGAATATCCCGCTTAATCACCAATACATGAAGGTGTATACCAAACACGAGAAGCAGTTTGGTGGTGCCAACGGCATCCTCATTTCCGTGTGTGATGCGCGCGGTGATATTTTTAACCCGGAATTTTTTACCCAATTAAAAGCAGTCCACGACCAACTGTATTTCATTCCCGGGGTTAACCGCCCACTGGTTAATTCAATTTACTCTCCAAGCGCGCGCTTTGTTGAGGTGGTTGAAGATGGATTCAGCGGTGGCCCTATTATTCCTGCAAACTTCAGTGCCGACAAAGCAGGCCTTGCACGAGTAAAAGAAAATATTGAAAAGGCCAAAGTTGTAGGGCGCATGGTGGCCTCGGACTACTCCTGTGCCATGGTCAGCGCTCAGCTTATGGAGTTTGACCCACAAACTGGTGAAAAGCTCGACACTCTTGATATTGCAGAGCAATTAGAGAGTAAGATTCGCACACCTTTAAGCACTGACAACGTCAGCATCCATATTATCGGCTTTGCGAAAATGGCCGGTGATATTGCTGAAGGTGCCAAAGACGTGGTGCTTTTCTTCGCTATTGCCATCGCTATTACCTTGGTGATGGTATGGCTGTTTTGTAAAAGCTTTAAGCTCACTCTGCTGCCAATAGGCTGCTCGATTATTGCTGTGGTTTGGCAAATGGGGCTATTATCAACACTTGGCTTTGGCCTAGATCCAATGTCGATTTTAGTGCCGTTCTTGGTATTTGCTATTGGCGTGAGCCACGGTGTGCAGATGATCAATGGCATTGCCAAGAAAGTTCAGTTGGGCAGCGATGCCAAAACCGCTGCACAATCAAGCTTTAAAGCCTTACTGATCCCCGGTGGCATTGCTTTGCTATCGGATACGGTGGGCTTCTTAACCTTGTTGGCGATAGACATCGGTATTATTCGCGAGTTGGCGATTACAGCCAGTTTGGGTGTGGCGGTGATCATCTTCACTAACCTGCTTCTGTTGCCTGTGATAGCGTCTTATCTGACCTTTTCGAAGCTCGCGGTACTAGAAGCCGATAATGCCAATAAGAACGCGCTATTTAAGCTCCGTGAATTGTTGGTTGCCACTACTAACAAGAAAAATGCGACGGCTATTTTAATTTGCACCGCTGTGTTGTTTGCATTTGGCTACTGGCAGTCACAAAACATGCGCATAGGCGATTTACACGCTGGGGCACCGGCGCTACATGAGGAGGCGCGTTACAACCAAGACACCTTCCTCATCTCCGATCGCTACAGTATATCTGTCGATATCTTAAAAGTGATTGTAGAAGCCTACCCAGCAGCTTGTACCGAGCACGAAGTGATGGACCGTATCAGCCAATTCCAATGGCGTATGGATAATATTCCTGGGGTGCAAAGCAGTGTTTCTTTAGCCAGTGTCGCTAAAGCCGTGAATGCCGGTTACAACGAAGGCAATTTGAAGTGGCAAACGCTACCACGCAATAGCGCTTCTCTCGTGCAAGCAACTTCACGGGTGGAAACCAGTTCAGGTCTTCTCAATGGCGATTGCTCGGTGATGCCAGTGATCATCTTTATGGAAGATCACAAGGCTGAGAGCATAGAGCGCGTAGTGGCCGCAGTGAAAGAATACGGTGCTGAATTTGGCACAGACAAAGTGTCATTCCGACTGGCATCCGGACCAATTGGGGTGATGGCGGCTACGAATGAGTCGGTATCTAAAGCGCAAACGCCGATGATGCTGTACGTCTACGGTGCGGTGATCATATTGTGTTTATTGAGCTTCCGCTCGCTGCGCGCCACTATCGCCGTGGTGTTGCCGCTATACATTGTTTCAACGTTGGCGCAGGCACTGATGGTGGGGCTGGAAATTGGCCTAACGGTGTCGACCTTACCCGTCATTGCATTGGGAGTGGGTATCGGTGTCGACTATGGTATTTACATACTCTCGTCAATGATGACTCAGCTCAAACAAGGCGTGCACTTAAGTGAAGCGTATCGAAATGCCCTAGCAGAGCGGGGCAGTGCCGTGCTCTTTACTGGTATCACCTTGGCAGTGGGAGTGAGCACATGGATCTTCTCTGCGTTGAAGTTCCAAGTTGATATGGGCATCTTGCTGACCTTCATGTTCTTGGTGAATATGCTCGGTGCAGTGCTCATTTTGCCAGCAATCGGCGCTTTTCTCTGGTCTGACCAGAAAAAATAATGTGAATACTTGTGTGCAGAAATGGCCTTAACCGGCCATTTCTATCTATATTTTGTGAATAGAATGCCAACATGCTGAAATCATTGGTCTGATTTCATCGAAAAGGCTTTTTATTAGCTGCAAAAGCGTTAGAATTTAACTGACTCCACGCTATTCAGTCACCCGTTCACAAGGCGGTATAGATTAAGGAACACACAATGACACAAAATGATGGTCACGCTTCCGTTATTCTTAATAACGTCAGCAAGCTTATTCAAAGCAAAGTTCACGCAGACAAAGTGTCACTGGTCGACAAATTCGCCAAGGCGCTTTATCGCAACATGTCGAATGAAGATCTGACACACCGAAACGACAGTGACCTCTACGGCGCAGCGTTGAGCCTTTGGAACTCGTTAGAGAGTAAAAAAGGCGATGATGCTGTTATCCGCGTATTCAATCCCGAAGTTGCTAAGCACGGCTGGCAGTCCTCGCATACCATTGTCGAGATCATTGCTAAAGATATGCCGTTTCTCGTTGACTCAGTTCGCATGGCACTTAACCGCGCGAACATCGCTTCTCACTTATTACTGCATACGCCATTGAAAATTCAGCGCGATAAAGATGGCACGATTACTAATCTCTCAAACTTAAAAGCGGAACAAGAGTCGAGCTCGACCAAAACCGTGTTCTTTATTGAAATCGATCGCCAGACCGATGACGCGGAAATTAAAGCGTTTAAAGAAGAGCTTGATTCTGTGCTTAATGATGTGTCGGTGGCTGTTGAAGACTGGCAACCCATTCGTCAGCAGTTGCTGGATGTGATTAACGATCTCCCTAAGCGTCCACACAATGTCGATAAAACCGAATTAAACGAAACGGTTGAATTTCTAGAGTGGCTGGCCAGCGATAACTTTACCTTGATGGGCTATCGTCAATACGAACTTAAGCCGGTAAAAGGTGATCATCAGCTCAGCGGTGTGAAAGGCACAAGCTTAGGGTTAATGAAGAACTCTGACGAAGAGCAAGTGCGGTTACTCTCTAACATGCCAGAAATCGCACGCAAAGAAGCACGCAGCAATAATTTATTGGTATTAACGAAAACCAATTCGGTATCGCGAGTACATCGCCCTGCACACATTGATTACATCGGTGTGAAGCGCTTTGATAAAGACGGCAACGTTATTGGCGAGGACCGCTTTATTGGCTTGTTCTCATCCAGTTTCTACAACAACAGTGCGGCCGATGTGCCCGTGTTAAAGTCGAAAATTCGTCGTGTTCTAGAGATGAGCGACTTTGCCGAGGGCACCCACGCCTACAAAGCGGTCCTTAATATTCTCGAAACCTATCCTCGTGATGAGCTAGTACAAGCCCGTGAACAAGAGCTACTGGATGTGGCCATGGGGGTTTTACATATTCAAGAGCGCGACATGTGTCGCCTGTTTGTGCGCAAAGACACTTACGGACGCTTTTTCTCGTGCATGGTGTATGTGCCACGTGAGCGTTATAACACTGCACTGCGCCGTGAAACGCAGCAAATTCTTGCTGATGCCTTTGGCTCCGATGAGAAAGTCAGCTTTACCACCTATTTCTCCGAGTCCAGCCTTGCTCGTACCCACTATATTGTGCGAGTTAACAACAGTGACGTAGATTACGACGTGAAAGAAATCGAAAATAATTTAGTAGAAGCAGCCCGTACTTGGGAAGACAAACTACAATCAGCGCTATTAGGCAGCAATGGCGAAGCGCGCGGTAATGAATTAAACCGTAAATATGCCAATGCCTTCGCCAGCTCGTATAAAGACCAAGTGTTGCCAAGTGCCGCTGTGGTTGATATTGAAAAGCTTGAGCTGCTCAATGACGACAACAAACTAGAGATGTTGTTCTACCGCCCACAAGAAGAAGTGAGCTCGAATATTGTTCGTTTGTCGTTGTTCCACAAAGACGAGCCGATTCATTTGTCTGACGTGATGCCGATGTTAGAAAACTTTGGCTTACGCGTTATCGGTGAAACACCGTATGCAGTAAAAACCTCAGACGGCCAAGTGAATTGGATTATGGACTTCTCAATGTTGCTCGACAACAAAGAGATCGCGGACTTTGATAAAGTATCTGCGCGTTTCCAAAAAGCGCTTACCGATGTTTGGAATAACCGCCTAGAGAACGACGGCTTTAACCGTTTAGTGCTCAATGGTGGCTTAACGGGCCGCGAAGCGTCGATTTTGCGTGCTTATGCCAAGTACATGCGCCAAATCGGAGTGACGTTCTCGCAGACTTACATTGAAAGCACTTTCGCTAACTACCCAGATATTGCGACACAAATCGTGAAGCTGTTTGCGAAAAAGTTCTCAGTGAAAGCACCAGGCAGCGAAAAAGCCTTGGAGAAGCTCGTTGCTCAGGTGTATGAATCGCTTGAGAATGTTGCCAACCTTGATGATGACCGCATCATTCGCTTATACGTTGATATGATCAATGCCACGCTGCGCACTAACTATTATCAGAAAGACGACACCGGCGTATTCAAGTCGTATATCTCTTTCAAGGTCAAGCCAAGCTTGATTCCAGAGATGCCATTGCCACTGCCGGCGTTTGAAATTTTCGTCTACTCACCACGCGTTGAAGGTGTTCACCTTCGCGGCGGTAAAGTAGCGCGGGGCGGATTGCGTTGGTCAGACCGCCGTGAAGACTTCCGTACCGAGGTTTTGGGCCTTGTAAAAGCGCAGCAGGTTAAGAACACCGTTATTGTGCCTGTTGGCTCAAAAGGTGGTTTTGTTTGTAAGCAACTGCCTAGTGAGCGTGAAGCCTTCTTTAAAGAAGGGCAAGAGTGCTACAAAATCTTTATCCGTGGTTTGCTTGATATCACTGATAACATCGTGCATGGCGACATTGTTCCGCCAGAGAATGTCACACGTCATGACGAAGATGATCCGTACTTAGTGGTTGCCGCCGATAAAGGCACTGCCACTTTCTCTGATATTGCCAACGGGATCGCTGGCGAATATAACTTCTGGCTAGGTGATGCCTTTGCTTCCGGCGGCTCGATTGGTTATGACCACAAGAAGATGGGGATTACCGCAAAAGGCGCGTGGGAGTCTGTTAAACGTCATTTCCGCGAAATTGGTATTGATTGCCAGAACAACGATTTCACAGCGGTTGCCATCGGTGACATGGCCGGTGACGTATTCGGCAACGGCATGTTGCTCTCGAAGCATACCCGTCTGCAGGCGGCTTTTAACCACATGCATATTTTCATCGACCCGAACCCTGATGCTGCAACATCTTGGGACGAGCGTAAGCGCTTGTTTGAATTACCGCGCTCGAGCTGGGAAGACTATAACAGTGAACTCATCTCCAAAGGCGGTGGTATCTTTGCCCGCAGTGCTAAGTCGATTACCTTAACGCCTGAAATCAAGAAGATGGTGGGTACTAAGAAAGCGGCGATGACGCCTAATGAGCTAATCAAAGCGCTCCTGAAGATGCCAGTCGACTTGTTGTGGAATGGCGGTATTGGCACCTATGTGAAGGCTAAGTCTGAGACAGACTCAGATGTTGGCGACCGTGCAAATGATGCATTGCGTATCAACGGTGGTGAACTGGGCGCGAAAATCTTCGGTGAGGGCGGCAACTTAGGCGCTACTCAACTTGGTCGTATTGAATTCGCGGCCAAAGGTGGGCGTATTAATACCGACTTTATCGATAACGTAGGCGGTGTGGCGTGTTCTGATAATGAAGTGAACATTAAGATCTTACTGAACTCCTTAGTGGGTGAAGGTGAGCTCACTAAAAAGCAACGTGACGAGCTGTTGTACGCGATGACCGATGAGGTGTCAGAGCTAGTACTACAAGATTGTTATCGTCAGACTCACACTATCTCCGTAACGCAATCTAAGGGCGCATCGACATTAAAAGAGAAGATCCGCTTTATCCACGCGCTTGAGAAAGACGGTAAGCTCGATCGTGCTATTGAGTTCTTACCTACTGACGAAGAACTTGCTGAGCGCGCTGCTGCGGGTAAAGATTTGACTCGTCCAGAGCTGTCAGTGTTGGTGTCTTATGCGAAAATGGTGCTCAAAGAAACCTTAGTCACCGACGAGATCACTGAGAACCCGTACTACCGTCAGCTGCTGGTCCAGTCGTTCCCTGTACCACTGCGTGAGCGGTTCAATTCAGCCATGGATAACCACCCGTTGCGTGGCGAAATTATTGCTACTAAGTTGGCCAATAACATCGTCAACGACATGGGCTTAAACTTCATGGTGCGTATGCACGAAGAAACGGGCGCATCAGACGCTGAAATCGCCTTATGTTACTCCATTGCTCGCGAGATTTTCGATATGCCGCAGACCTGGTCGGAAATCGAAGCGCTCGACAATAAGATAGATGCTGAAGTGCAAACAGAAATGCTGTATCAGCTACGTCGTACTGTACGTCGAGTAACACGTTGGTTCTTACGTCACCGTAATAAAGCATGGACTATTGAGCAAACCATCGCTCATTTTGCGCCTTGTTTTAAAGACTTGACGGATAACTTACACAGCTACATGGTAAGTGATGAGAGCGAGCAAATCCGCGAAAACGCCAAGAGCCTGGCCGATCAAGGCGTTCCCGCTCAATTGGCGATGCGTATTGTGTCACTATCGAGCTTGTTCTCCACCATGGACTTGGCCGAAGTGGCCGCGCAAACCGAGCGCAACACAGCCTTGGTGTCAAACACCTACTTCAAACTGGGTGCGCGCATGGGCTTGCACTGGTTCTTAACGCAAATCACTCATCAGCCAGTGCAAAACCATTGGCAAGCCTTGGCGCGTGCTTCTTATCGCGAAGAGCTCGATTGGCAGCAACGCACATTAACCGATGTGGTACTGCGTAGTTTCGATGACAAAGAGCAAGATGTGGATGCGCAAATTGACGCGTGGATGGAAGCAAATAATGCTGTATTGCATCGCTGGCAGCAAATGCTTAGCGAATTTAAAACGTCGCAAAGCCATGACTTTGCTAAGTTCTCAGTAGCACTACGGGAATTGATGTTGCTTGCACACAACTGTGATCAACGGGCGTAAGCGCCGCTGTTAAAAAGCAGTAAAACTCTGTAGAATACCCCAGCTTTTGTCTGGGGTATTTTTTTGGGGGTTCCATGTTTTATGATTTAGCGCGTCGGTTTATGTTCACTAAAGATGCTGAGTGGGCGCATGACTTCGCATTGTCTAATTTAAGCCGCTATGCCAACACGCCCTTATCCATGGCGTGGTCCCAGTCAGTTCCAGACAAACCGGTTAATTTCCTTGGCCTTGAATTTAAAAACCCCGTGGGGTTGGCGGCTGGATTAGATAAAAATGCCGAATGCATTGAAGCCTTCGCCCAGATGGGATTTGGTTTTATTGAGGTGGGGACGGTAACTCCGCGACCTCAGCAAGGAAATGACAAGCCGCGTATTTTCCGTTTGCCAGAGCAACATGCGGTGATCAACCGTATGGGGTTCAACAACAAAGGCGTTGATAACTTAGTGGCGAATGTCAAAGCCGCCAATTATGATGGCATCTTAGGGATCAACATAGGTAAAAACAAAGACACGCCTAATGAGCAGGGCAAGGACGACTATATCCATTGCATGCGTAAAGTCTTTGAACATGCCTCGTACATAACCGTTAACATTTCTTCGCCAAATACCCCAGGGCTGCGTGACTTACAATACGGCGAAGCGCTCGATGACTTGTTATCGAGTTTGAAAAATGAACAGCTAGACTTAGCGGCCAAACACCATAAACAAGTCCCGATGCTGGTCAAAGTTGCGCCGGATTTAGACAGTGTTCAAGTCGAGCAGGTCACCCAATCGTTATTGAACAACCACATTGACGGGGTGATTGCGACCAATACCACCTTAGAGCGCAGCGCTGTTGCGGGTTTGCAATACGCCGATGAGGCTGGCGGACTATCAGGACGTCCGGTGCGGGCTAAGTCTCTAGAGGTTATTAAAGAGATCAAACGGTTATCGCAAGGGCGTTTACCTATTATCGGTGTCGGTGGCATTGACAGTGCCGAAGCCGCCAAGGAAAAGCTTGATGGCGGTGCTGATCTACTGCAAGTGTATACTGGCTTTATCTATGAAGGCCCGGCTTTAGTGAAAAGGATCGTTCGCGCCTTATAAGGATCAGTTATGTTAGTGTTTGATCCCTCATAAAATATTCTTAGAATCTATTTTACATGGGATCAACTAACGCTATAATCCAAAGTTATAAGGTAGGTGTACAAAGGCTTTTACGGATTTAGAGGGCAACATGTTACAGGCACAACGACATTGGCAGTGGCAAATTTCGAGTGAGCAAAATCGCTTAGTGCTCGATATGGGAGAGATGCAGTTTTGCACGCCCTATAAGCTGCGCCAACTGACAGATGAAGCCTTGAGTGAGCCCCAATTTAACCTCCTTGACGCCGACTTTTATAAGCAAGTGGGTGAGTATTTGAGTACTTTTAATCTGTGGAGCGATGCGCAGATTTGTCAGATAGCACTTAACGCCACAGCGGTAAAACACTACCTCAAGCCTGTGCTCGCTAAAAGTTGGTTTTTTGCGCCATACACTGGGCGAGATATCAATCAAGAAGCCATTGTTAGCCTGACTTCACAGTGCCAAAGCGGCCAGTTTCTCATTGTTGATTGTGCCGATGGCGCCAGTGTTTGTCTGTGCTTGGAACCACACTTCGCACTTGATGAAAATCTTAGCCTAAAACAGTTTGAGGTTATCAAGGTACTGAACAACCGAATTCATCCTATTTTATCCGCTCAGAACCAACAAAAGCGCGCTTAACCTTCCTCGGCTATGATACAATCTCGGCGAATTTACGAGATAGGATAGTCACTTTGCAATTTGTTGCCCTTACTTCCATAGGCATTGAACAGTTACTCGAGCAAGAGCTCAGCGCGCTTGGCGCCGAAGTACAAAAACAGCGTGTTGGCGCGGTGGAGTTCAGTGCTGATAGCCTTACTGCTCAACGCATTTGTTTAACGACGCGCCTTGCTACTCGGGTCATGCTGCAATTGCAACAGGGCAGTGGTGTTGAAGACAAAACCGCGTTATATAATTTTGCCCGCTTTCAGCCTTGGCAAGAGTATTTTGGGCCGGATCAGTCTTTTGCCGTGGAGTTTAATGGCACTAACCGCCAGCTGAAAAACAGCCAGTTTGGTGGCCTTGTTATTAAAGACGCAATTTGTGATTACTTCCATGATTTATATGAGCGCCGCCCAAATGTCAGCAAAGAGCACCCTGACGTGCGCGTGGTGGCAAAGCTTAATCATGATAAGCTGACTTTGTACATTGATTATTCAGGTCCTCGTCTTTCACAGCGTGGATACCGTAGCGCTCAGGGTAAAGCTCCCTTAAAGGAAAACCTAGCGGCCGCGTTGATTATGCGCAGTGGCTGGCTAGATGACACCACGCAACCGCTGTTTGATCCCACCTGTGGCTCTGGCACCTTACTCATTGAAGCGGCGCTAATGGCAAAAAACATTGCTCCGGGTTTGCAACGTGAGCAGTTTGCCTTTGAACGTTTACCCAGTCACCGAGCGGTCAAATTTAAAGAATTAAAGCAGTCCCTGCGCGATGAGATTAACGACAGCGCTAAACCTTGGCTGATTGGTCATGATATTAATTCCAAGGTCATTGCTAAGGCTAAAGACAATGCTGCGCGCGCCGAAGTCGCTGAGTATATCGATTTTGACACCGGTGATTTGGCCAATATGAAGGCGCCGTGTAAACGCCCTGGTGTGGTCATTGCGAACTTACCTTACGGTGAACGCTTGGGATCGATGGCCGAAATTTTGGCCCTGTATCGCCAGCTGGGTCATCAACTCAAACAGGGCTTTTGCCACTGGCGCAGCGCTTTGCTAGTGAGTGATGCAGAACTATTAAAGCTGTTTAAATTAGTCAAGCTCAAGCAATACAAGTTTAAAAACGGCCCCATCGATACGGTATTGGCACTGTACGACATTACCGAAGAACAGACCCAAGGGCACAAAGGCGATAAAACACCGCTACATTTTGAGCAGTCGGTGGCCTTTGCCAATCGCCTGAAAAAGAACCGCCAAAGTCTGAAAAAGTGGCTCAAGCAAGAGCAAATCAGCGCGTATCGTATTTATGATGCAGATATTCCTGAATACAATGTTGCCGTGGACGTCTATCCAGACAGCGCGGTGATCTACGAGTATGCTGCGCCGAAGAACATCGATGAGGGTGTCGCCCAGAAACGTCTACAGGATGTATTGATGTTAACCTGTGAGACGCTGTCGCTGGCGCCAGCTAATGTTGCCTTGAAAGTGCGACAGCGGCAAAAAGGTGACAGTCAATACCAAGCGCAAGCGAATCAAGGTCGCACCCAAGTGATTAGCGAGTATGGCGCGCTATTTGAGGTGAATTTATATGACTATCTTGATACCGGTATTTTCCTCGATCATCGTTTAGCACGTAAGTACATTCGCGATATCGCCAAAGATCAACGGGTACTGAACCTATTTGCCTATACAGGCACTGCCTCGGTGCAAGCGGCGCTGGGTGGAGCTAAATCAGTGACCACTGTGGATATGTCGAAAACCTATCTACAATGGGCGCAGCGTAACTTCGCATTGAATAAATTAAAGAGCCCGCGCTATCGTTTTGAGCATGGCAATTGTTTAGAGTGGATAAAACGTACGCGCGGTGAGTACGATGTGATTTTTCTCGACCCGCCAACCTTTTCAAACTCAAAACGCATGAAGGAAAGTTTTGATGTACAGCGTGACCATGTCAGCCTATTGGTAGACACAGCTAAGTTATTGGCAAAAAATGGCACCTTAGTGTTTTCGAACAATAAACGTGGTTTTAAGATGGACGAAGACGCCCTGGCTTTACAAGGCTTGCGTGTTGAAAATATCACTGAGCAGACGCAGTCTGCAGATTTTGCCCGTAACAAACATATTCACAATGCCTGGGTTATTCGCCGTGGCTAAGGTGGTGTTATATCACACCGAGGGGTGTCACCTGTGTGAGCAGGCGCAAGCAATGTTGGCGCAGCATCCACAAGTGAGTGCTATTGAATTGCGTGACATCATCGATGATCCCGAATGGCTGAGCGCCTACCAAGTGCGTATTCCCGTTATGGCGTTGGCACATCGACCCGAGGCCGAGCTGGGGTGGCCTTTTGACCAGCAGGCAATCAATCAATTAATAGAGCAGTATGGACCTTATTAGAATAACAAACGGCCAGTTGGCCTATGGAACCCACCCGTTACTTGACGGTGCCAATGCCGTTATTGAGCAGGGCGAGCGTGTGTGTGTCGTTGGCCGTAACGGCGCGGGGAAATCGACTTTTTTAAAAGTCCTTAGCGGTGATGTAATCCTTGATGATGGTGACATTAATCAGGTCGGTGAGCTTAAAATCGCGCGCCTAGAGCAAGATCCGCCCCGTGATAGTGAGGGCAGCGTATTCGACTATGTGGCCGATGGCCTGCCCACCGTAGCTAAATTACTTAAAGAGTTTCATGCCTTAAACGCACAGCTTGCTGAGCATGCCGATGATGAAAAAGCATTGTCGCGTCTGGCAAGTATTTCTGCCGATATTGAAGCCCAAGATGGCTGGCGATTTGATTCCAAAATTAAGCTCGTACTGGGGCAATTAGAATTAGATGCAGACGCGCAATTAGCCACTCTTTCAGGAGGGTGGTTGCGTAAAGTGGCACTGGCGAAGGCCCTGGTTGGTGAACCCGATTTACTGCTATTGGATGAACCCACCAACCACCTGGATGTCGCATCGGTTAAATGGTTAGAGCAATTTTTGAAAGAGTTTAAAGGCGCGATTATCTTTATCTCGCATGACCGTGCCTTTATCCGCGCCTTAGCAACCCGCATTCTCGATCTTGATCGTGGCCAGTTGGTTTCTTACCCAGGGGATTATGCAACTTACCTAGAGCGCAAAGCCCACGATTTAAAGGTGCAAGAACAGCAAAACGCCGAGTTTGATAAAAAGCTGGCAGAAGAAGAAGCGTGGATCCGCCAAGGCATTAAGGCGCGACGCACCCGTAACGAAGGCCGCGTACGCGCACTGAAAGCGCTGCGACAAGAGCGTAAACAACGGGTAGAGCAAGTCGGCAAAGTTGATTTAAATATCGAAACCGCAGCACGTTCAGGCAAGTTAGTTGCCGAGGCCAAGCATTTATGCCATGCCTTTGGTGACAAAGTGATAGTTGATGACTTTTCAACGTTATTGATGCGTGGTGACCGTGTTGGTCTCGTCGGCCCTAATGGGGTCGGCAAAACGACCTTGTTGAAGCTACTATTTGGGCAGTTGCAAAGCACCAAAGGACAACTTAAACAAGGCGTTAATTTAGAAATAGCTTATTTTGACCAATACCGTGCCAAGCTTGATGAAGAGGCAAGCGTGCAAGACAACGTCGCGGACGGTAAGCAGGAAGTCAATGTAGGCGGGCGCTCACGCCATGTGCTGGGTTACTTGCAAGACTTTCTATTCCCCCCTAAGCGCGCTCGTACGCCAGTGAAGGCGCTCTCTGGGGGGGAGAAGAACCGCCTGTTACTAGCGAAAATTTTCTTGCAGCCATCGAATGTATTGGTACTCGATGAGCCGACTAACGACCTTGATATTGAAACACTCGAGCTATTAGAAGATATTGTTAACCAATATCAAGGCACGGTGTTGATTGTTAGTCACGACCGAGAGTTTATCGATAACACCTGTTCCAGCGTATGGGGATTTGACGGCAATGGTAAAATCACCGAAGTGGTGGGCGGTTACAGCGATTATGAAGCTTATCGCGCCCAGCAGTTGGCGGCACTAGAGGCGCAGCGTAAAGCCAGTGCCGATGCCGAGCAGCAACAAGCGCAGAACAAAACTAGCAAGCCTAAATCCAGTAATAAGCTGTCTTATAAGCATAAGCGCGAACTCGAAACCTTACCTGAGCAGGTGGAACAGTTTGAGCAAGCTATTGACACATTGCAACAAGAGGTCAATAGTAGTGACTTTTTTAAGCAAGATAACGAAACTACCAGCGCTAAATTGAACCAATTGGCCGAGCTTGAGTCGAAGCTTGAAGCTGCGTTCGCCCGTTGGGAAGAACTCGAAGAATTACAAAATCAGTAGTAGGGAAGAACATGAAAAAATCCTTAGTCGCATTGAGCATTCTTACCGGCTTGAGCGCCCATGTCCATGGTGCCGTTTATCAGGTGGAGGAGCTGAGTACCTTAGATATTGCGAAACACCATTACGTTACTGATGCTAATAATAATGGCGAGGTTATTGGCCAAGCTCGTGGCGTATACAATCTTCCAATCGATGTTAGTTACATAGACTTTAACGATAGCCAGATCACCAACGCATACGATGATTGGGAGCGTAGTCAGTTCGAAGCCATTGATAAAGAGATTACCTTTACTTTGGACGATATCGAAGCAGGTAACCTCAATGCTGATGCGCATCGTTTTATGCTCAGCTTCCTATCAACGTCGAGTGTTAACAGCGATGCCAACTGGCAGAAAATTGCTGATAGCGTGGCTGTAAACTTTACACCGAGCCCAGCAACAGAGCAGGTGTTATTAGACGAGCAAAGCGATCATTACGACGGTTTGACGCGCAGCGTCGCTAACTTATATAACGCTATTAGTGAAGATGGAGTGCGCGCAGGGTGGTCATCAGCACCCTATGAGCAAATAGAATTCACGCCGAGTGGCGATGATGAGGCGCAAACCTATTTTGTGCGCGATTTTCGCTCTCGCGGGGTGGTTGTCGGTGTCGACGGCACGGTAGTCACCTTGCCAGTGATCAGTGATTTATACGGCGGTCAAGGGACAGCGAATGATATCGTTATGCGCCCTGATGGCGGTTACTATGTGGTTGGTGACAGCTCAACTGGCGTGCCTGAAGATCGCCAAGATAACTATGACGATCGCTGCGACGGTGAAGATGAACCGGTTGCGGTGTGTGTTTGGGAAATCGAAAATCGCAGCGCCAGCAATACCCGCAATGGCTTGTATGACCGCCGAGCCACGTTGTGGACCTTGGATGCAGATTTAAATGTGGTTGATACGAAGAACCTTGGTTTAGGGTTGAGCATTGAAGAAGACGAAAACAGTGCATTCGTCTCTACGGCGTTGGCCGTTAATGCACAAGGAGTTGCCGTTGGTTATTCACATATCCGTGATAATAACAACGATAATCGCATTAATACCCTGCCAGCCCTGTTTAAAGATGGTGAAGTACTAGAAATCATCGACCAAGAAGATGATTGGTACTCTGGTAAGGCAACGGCGATCACTGATAATGGCATCGTCACCGGCTACGCCACCAAAAACATCGAAGGGCGACGCACGACCAAGTTCTTCTACCATAACATTGAAACGGGCACCACAGTGTTCCCGACAGACTACTTTACCAGTTCAAGCTCAGTGGGCCGTGACATAAACGAGCAGGGCGTCATTGTCGGCGAAGGTGAAGTAGATGTTGTTAACTCAGGCAGTCGTCGTCGTGAAGGCTTCATCTACACCTTAGGTGATGACAAAATCGCCAATATTAACGATTTATTGCCATGCTACGACGTTGATGGTGAAAGCAATTATCCGTATACCTTCGCCGAAGCAACGGCCATTGATGATGACAACATCATTTATGGTGTTGCTACTAAAACCGAACCTAAGTTGAATTCTTTCGGTGAAGTGGAGGTCGATAGTGATGGTGAGACGCTATATGAGAGTGTAGCCAAACCAGTGAAACTCACTCCTATCGCTGGCGGTGAGGTTGAAGAGTGCCCACCTGAGGCCGCAGAAACCTACGAGCGTCAAAGCGGAAGCCTAGGTTGGCTTGCCTTATTGGCGTTACCGCTGCTAGGCTGGCGCCGTAAACACGGTTAAGGTTACAAACATAAAAAAGCCCGCAAATGCGGGCTTTTTTATGTCTAACCGAATTAGAAGTAAGCGCGAATACCGAGACGCAGATTACGCCCAGGTAACGGAGCTTGCTCTTTTATAAAGGAGCTATGAACAAAGCCAAGCTCATCAGTCAGGTTATTTAATTGCATGTAAGCCACGCCATCAAATGACCCTACGGCAAAGTTATAGTCAACGGTGAAATCAACTAAGGTATAAGCGTCGGTGACCGTTTCAGAGGCAGCAATATCATCTTGTTCAAGATAGTGCGTGGCCTTAAGTGCTAAGTCCCAATTTTGTAGCGTGTAATCAAGCTGGGTGCCAAGCTTGGCGGCAGGAATACGAGGAATATACTCACCGTTATCGAGTTTTGCGCTGACCGAGTCGGCAAAGCCCTTGATACGCCATTGCTGGCTAATTTGGTAGTGCATATCTAACTCGAAGCCATATAGTTCGGCGTCTTGAGACTGATATTGATACACTGTCATGGCGTCTTCATCGCCAAGTTGTGCAGCAATGAAGCCTTCATCATGCTCATATACCAAGCCAGTATCTTGTTGGTAATAGAAGTTTTCCACGTCGTTATAGAACACACTTAGATTAACGCCAAAATCACCGATGTATTTACGCCAGCTGACGTCAATGTTGTTTGCCACTTCTTGTTGCACATTTTGGCCGTTAAAGTGCGCTTCACCGTCTTCTATATCATAAGCAAGACCTAACTCGTACGTTGATGTTGCGATATGCTCACCATTAGATAGCAGCTCAGCGGTGAGTGGAGCACGCTCAGAATGAGATAAACTGACAGCTAAACTGTAACCTTCTTGGTACTGCCAAATCCCACCTAATGAAAAACTCATGTTTGTTTCATCATACTCGTAAGCGATTAGCTCTGGGTCTTCGAGGTGCTCATCATGATGCTCTTGTTCATGGTCATGACTGTCATGTTCATCTTCATGCTCTGATGTACCAGCTATATCGCTAGACAAACTGTAATCTTCGACGCGAGCACCAAGCTCTAATGTCCAGTCACCAAATTCACGCTCTTCCAGCAAGTACAGGGCGTGTACTCGCGTTTCTGTCGCAGGTGTAAAGGCTTCGGCACCCGAAGCTGCATAGTCAGAGTCAGTGTAGTGATAGCCCAATGTACCGTGCCATTGACCAACGCGATGCTTGGCATTGATGCGTGCTTCATGGGTGGTATTTTCGAATAGGGTACCGATTGTCTGCTCTTCCACTTCAGCGTGTCGGTAGTCTGTATAACCTGCGCGAACGCTCAGTGTTTCTATGATACTGTCGTGGAATGAATAACTTGCTAACGCTTGCCAGCGGTCTTGCTCAACGCGCGCAAATACATTATGGGCTTGCTCTTCGCCGGCATGTTCATCGTGACCGTCATGCTCATCTTCGTGTCCATGCTCTTCATGGCCATGTTCATCGTGTCCGTGCTCTTCATGATCGTGATGGTCATGAGAATGGGCTGGAATTCCGTAGTCGCTCTCAATACGGCCATAAGACAAACCAAGGGTCCAATGATCAGCAACGTAACTGGTGCCTAAATTAACCGTGGCACTATCGATAAAGGTATTATCCACTTTATCGTGAGCCTCTAATTCGCCCTCATGCTCTTGGGTATAAAAACGTGGAGTCTCATAATCATGACCAACACGGTCAGTGCCATCGACATGCACATTAAAGCCATCGTGACCCGCTGCAAACTTACCCGCATAGGTGTTGGTAGTCGATACGGTATCATGGCTGTATTCAGCCGCTCCTTCGTAACCCTCAATACGATCGGTGGGGATACGGTTATCAACGACGTTCACTACACCACCGATAGCACCAGAGCCATACAACAAAGTAGCAGGGCCACGAAGTACTTCTATTTGCTCAGCAGCAATAGACTCGGTGGTCACAGCATGATCTGGGCCGACGCGAGAGGCATCACTGCTGTCTAAACCATTTTGAGTGATCTTTACACGCGGACCATCTAAACCGCGAATGATAGGGCTCGATGCAACAGGGCCGAAATAACTGGCGTTAATGCCCGGGATCCCTTTGAGGGTCTCACCCAATGTTGGTTGCGCGCTATCACGCAGTGCATCGCCGCTCAGTACAGATACTGGCGATACCATGTCGAGGTTATTTTTATCCAGTCCCGAAGCGTAAACAACAACGGTTTCAATTGCGGAGGGGGTGAGGTTGACTTGAACCGTTTGGTCTTGCTCATTAACCGCCACGCGCTTATCAATATAGTCGTCTTTACTGAAATGTAGCTCGCCCGCTGCATCTAGGGTGATTGAAAACTCACCATTGGCATTGGTACGAACGCTTTGCTGTTTACCATGGTAGTGGACAATAACGTTTTCGATGGGTTGTTGTTGAGGGTCGATAACGGTTCCGGTCACAGTGCCCGCGAGCGCATTGGGCGCACTCAGTAGCGCGGCAATAGTGAGAGAAAGAGGCGCAGGTTTGAACATAAGAATACTTCCAGTTACTGACATTGGCTATAATATAACATTAGCAAATCAATAAACTCAACAATGTTATACTATAACCTCCAGTTTATTCGTTGTTACCCTGCGCCTTGCTCTATACTTACTAAGTATCAAGGATCAGGAAGCGGGACTTATGAGCGATAAAGGAAGGGTGTTTAAAGCACACTTTACAATTAATGATAACGTTCATCACTGCCAATTGAATGAGCATTTTACAACCGCGCGGCGAGATAACGAATCCCTGCATCACTTTATTCTACGACTGCTTGGATTTTGCTTATTTGCTTATCGCCATGACCTTAGGTTATGTGACGCCCGTGAAAAACCACAGCGTGATGTTTATGCCAAAAATGACTTCGATGATTATGAGCTGGTTATCGAAGTGTTTACAGGTGATATTAAGGTCTTAAATAAGCTATATCGCGAGGCTCAACAATTATATGTGATCACCGTAATGCCAGTTGATAGTGAGCTACAGCACTGGTTACTAGCACATCAGCGAGTTGAGCTAATTGCTATCGAAAACGCTTTTATTACGCGCCTAGAGGCCATGTTGGCGCGCTCTTTGGCATGGCATGTGAGTGTTGACAGTGATGAAATTAGCATTACTGCCAATGATGTATTTGTTCGTTCAGCTCTGCAGGTGAGTTGGTTTTAGTCGTCAAAACTTATTGCAATGTCGCCTTCAGGGGTGGAGCAACACAGCAATATTTCACCATCACGAATAAAAGCAAGCGGCTCGTGGCGATACACCACGCTGCCTTGACATAGCTTGGCTCGACAAGCGCCGCAAAACCCTTCACGGCATTGATATGGCGCATCGACACCTTGACTTTCTAGGCTATGTAACAAGCTGGGGCTCTGCTCTGGGTGAAGCAAGGCCTGGCCATTAAGTGTGATGATAGCGGGTTTGTTAGACACGATGAGGAAGAGTAGGGGCCAAAGAGGCCCCACTTATATTAAAGGTCAAAGTCACCAAAATCGTTAGCATCCACTTGCGAATCGATTTGGCCAACTAAGTAAGAGCTGATTTCCGCTTCTTGCGGAGCGACTTGCACGTTATCAGATACCAACCAAGCATTGATCCATGGGATCGGATTGCTTTGAGTTTCAAATTGAGTTGGCAAGCCCACCGCGCTCATACGCACATTGGTAATGTACTCAACGTACTGACAGAGAATGTCTTTGTTGAGCCCTATCATAGAGCCATCTTTGAAGAGATATTCAGCCCACTCTTTTTCTTGTTGCGCTGCATCGACAAACATCGCAATGGCTTGTTCGCGGCACTCGGCTGCTACCTCTGCCATTTGCGGGTCGTCCTTACCTTCTTGCATAATATTGAGCATGTGCTGCGTACCAGAGAGGTGCAAGGCTTCATCACGAGCGATAAGCTTAATGATTTTTGCATTGCCTTCCATCAGCTCACGCTCTGCAAACGCAAACGAGCATGCAAACGACACATAGAAGCGAATGGCTTCAAGAATATTCACCGACATCATCGCTAAGTACAAACGTTTTTTAAGCTCGTACAGGCTCACATCAATGACATCGCCGTTAACGGTGTGCTGACCTTCGCCGTACAGGTTATAAATTGATGTTAAGTGGATTAAGTCATCATAGTAACGAGTCACCGCGTCGGCACGTTCATTGATTTTGTCATTGGTGACAATGTCATCAAAAATAAGCTCAGGGGATTGCGTTACATTGCGAATGATATGAGTGTATGAGCGACTGTGAATAGTCTCACTGAACGCCCATGTTTCTATCCAGGTCTCCAACTCGGGTAGCGACACGATAGGCAGCAAGGCAACGTTGGGTGAGCGTCCTTGAACACTGTCTAGCAGGGTTTGGTATTTCAGGTTACTCAAGAAAATGTGACGTTCATGATCGGGCAATGATTGAAAATCAACACGGTCTTTGCTGACATCCACTTCTTCCGGGCGCCAAAAGAAAGACAGTTGCTTTTCAATTAACTTCTCAAAAATAGGGTACTTCTGCTGGTCGTAACGTGACACATTCACCGTTTGCCCAAAAAACATCGGTTCTTTTAATTGGTCGTTATGATTACGGCTAAAAGTGGTGTATGACATAGTCGTGGGGTCTCAATCTACTTGGTAGAACAACAAAGGAATGCGGCTGTACACAGCCGCATGCTGTAATTATATTTTACACGCGCCGCCTTCACAGCCGTCATCGGCTTGTTCTGGCTTAAGCTCGTCTTGCGAGTCAGCTGCACCATCACGAGTGTTATGGTAGTACAACGTTTTGACGCCAAGCTTGTACGCGGTCAATAAGTCTTTAAGCAGTAACTTCATAGGTACTTTACCGCCTTCGAACTTGTTTGGATCATAGTTGGTATTGGCTGAAATCGTTTGATCAACGAACTTCTGCATAATGCCAACAAGTTGCAGGTAGCCATCGTTAGAAGGGATATCCCAAAGTAACTCGTACTGCTCTTTCAAACGCTCATATTCAGGCACTACCTGCTTCAAAATACCGTCTTTAGATGCTTTAACGCTGATGTGCCCACGCGGCGGCTCGATGCCGTTCGTGGCATTAGAAATCTGCGATGAGGTCTCTGAAGGCATTAACGCTGATAGCGTCGAGTTACGCATACCATGGGTTTTAATGCTTTCGCGTAGTCCATCCCAATCAAGGTGTAACGGCTCGTCACATACACTATCGAGATCCTTCTTATAAGTATCGATAGGCATAATGCCTTGAGCATAGGTTGTTTCGTTAAACTTAGGACAAGCGCCTTTTTCTTTCGCTAACTCATTTGACGCTTTCATTAAGTAATATTGAATCGCCTCAAAAGTTTTGTGTGTTAGCGCGTTGGCACTGCCATCGGAATAACGTTTGCCATTTTTAGCTAAGTAATAGGCAAAGTTAATGACGCCAATACCCAAAGTACGACGGCCCATGGTGGCGTTATACGCAGCAGGAACAGGGTACTCTTGGTAATCCAACAGGCTATCAAGGGCGCGGACACCTAGTTCGGCCAGCTCTTCGAGCTCGTCGAGTGAATTAATAGCACCGAGGTTAAATGCCGATAGCGTACACAAGGCAATTTCGCCTTCTTCGTCCATAACATTATTCATCGGTTTAGTCGGCAGCGCGATTTCTAAACATAAATTAGATTGGCGAATAGGCGCGACTTTAGCATCGAACGGGCTGTGAGTATTACAGTGATCCACGTTTTGCAGATAGATGCGCCCAGTGCTGGCACGCTCTTGCAAAAACATCGAAAACAGCTCAATGGCCTTGATACGTTTTTTGCGAATACTGTCGTCTTGTTCGTACTGCACATAAAGCTGTTCGAACTTTTCTTGGTCTTCGAAAAAGGCATCGTACAAGCCTGGCACATCCGATGGACTGAATAAGGTAATGTGGCCGTCTTTAATGAGTCGGGTATACATCAACTTATTAAACTGCACACCATAATCTAGATGGCGTACCCGGTTGTCATCGACACCTCGGTTATTTTTTAAGACCAGCAGATTTTCCACTTCCAAGTGCCACAGTGGGTAGAAGAGTGTGGCTGCGCCGCCGCGTACTCCACCTTGAGAGCAGCTTTTTACTGCCGTTTGGAAGTGCTTATAAAATGGGATACAGCCTGTATGGTAGGCTTCACCGTTGCGGATTGGGCTGCCTAGGGCACGAATGCGTCCGGCGTTAATACCAATACCGGCACGCTGTGATACGTATTTAACGATTGCAGAAGAAGTCGCGTTAATGGAATCTAGGCTATCGTCACACTCAATCAGTACGCATGAGCTAAATTGACGAGTCGGTGTGCGCACACCCGACATAATCGGTGTTGGCAACGAAATTTTGAATGTAGAAACGGCATCGTAAAAGCGCTTAACATAGTCAAGACGCGTTTCTTTTGGGTATTCAGAGAATAAGCTGGCAGCCACTAATACATATAAAAATTGCGCGCTCTCGTAAATGTCGCCAGTCACACGGTTTTGGACTAGGTATTTACCTTCCAACTGCTTTACTGCGGCGTAGCTGAAGTTTAAGTCTCGGCTATGATCAATAAAGGCATCCATTTGCTCGAACTCAGACTGAGTGTAATCAGTGAGTAAATGTTGATCGTAGCGTTTATCTTCAACGAGCTTAACTACGTGATCATACAGCTTCGGTGGCTCAAATTGGCCATAAGCTTTCTTTCTTAGATGGAAGATAGCAAGGCGAGCTGCCAAAAACTGATAGTCAGGAGTGTCTTTTGAGATCAGATCTGCTGCTGACTTAATGATTGTCTCATGAATGTCTTCGGTGCGGATACCGTCATAGAACTGAATATGGGACTTAAGTTCAACTTGTGAGACAGATACATTATTCAGACCTTCTGCCGCCCAAGTAATAACGCGATGGATTTTATCTAAATCCAGCGCTTCCTTACGTCCGTCGCGTTTACTAACAGATAGCTGTTGGTTCATAGTTATTGCCCGTATTTATAATTAGTTGTCTTAGCGCACGGCTGAGAAATACGTGTTGCCGCCCGTATTTACATCAGCGGATGTTACTTTACTGCCAGGATAGTGCTTCGCTATCACCTATTTATGAGTACAGCAGATTAAAGCACGGCCTAATTGGCCAAGATTTAAACACTATATATGGTGTTTTCATCACAGCGACTCACAAGATAGTGGGGTAGCGATGCTTTTGCAAGAGGCGCATACCTTGACAATCTGTGGATAACTACAAGGGGTTAGTGATCGTTAACCTTATAGCATTTTTAAAGCTGTATTTAGATGAAAATCAACGCCAAAAAAAACAATTTAAACGAAATTTTTGTACCGATAGCGACTGATTTTTTTATCATCAATACGCTTAAATTGTATTCGTGACGATCATTTTAAATCACTATATCTGGTGTTCAAAAATTAACAAGCCACCAGATATAGTGTATTCGTCATCCGCGAATTTGCCAATACAATGCGCGGATCATTTTCGATCACAGCAATTTTTCGAAGTGTAATAAATAGTTAACGCTAACGTCGTTATTAAGGGTAAATTGTTTTGTCAGCGGGTTATAACTTAAGCCGGCGCTGTGACGCACTTTGAGTCCCTGTTGCTCAGCCCACGTTATAAGTTGCGAGGGGCGAATAAATTTACTATGGTCGTGCGTACCTTCAGGAACCATTTTTAGCACCTTCTCCGCTCCCACTATTGCCAGCAAATAGGCTTTAGTGGTTTTATTGAGCGTAGAGAAATACACATTTGCTCCTGGTTTAGCGAGGCGGGCGGCGGCGGCAATAACCGACTCGGGTTCAGGCACATGCTCAAGCATTTCCATACAAGTGACCACATCAAACTGTTCACTGTGGTGTTCGCTAAATGCTTCGGCAGTGCTTAACTGATAATCCACTTTTACCCCAGACTCCAGCGCGTGCAGCTTCGCTACATTGAGTGGCTCTTGGCCCATATCAATTCCCGTGACTTGAGCGCCAAGCTTGGCCATGCTCTCAGCTAAAATTCCGCCTCCGCAGCCTATATCCACGGCCTGCTTCTGCGCCAGTCCTTGTGCGTGCTGGGCGATGAAATCCAGTCGCAGAGGGTTGATATCGTGCAGTGGTTTGAATTCGCCGTCGAAATCCCACCAACGTTCGGCAATGGCTTCAAATTTAGCTATTTCACTGTGGTCTACATTTTGATGTTCGGTCATATAAAACTTCCTCGTGTTTATGAGGCCATTATACGGGGGGATTTTCGCAAATCGCAAAGATTTAGCGCCTGTAAAATCAAAAATAATGTGATAGCATGAACGCAGATAATAACGACAAATGACAGTCGCTGATTCTCCTTCACTTTGTTGGGGACGGAGGCTGTCAATGAAGAAGGAAAGTGGAATCAATGACTGATCTCGCCAACGAAGTCCTTCCGGTTAATATTGAAGATGAGTTAAAAAATTCCTACCTCGATTACGCTATGAGTGTAATTGTAGGGCGTGCGCTTCCCGATGTGCGTGATGGGCTTAAGCCTGTTCACCGTCGTGTGTTGTTTGCCATGAATGAACTCCGCAATGACTGGAATAAACCCTATAAGAAATCGGCTCGTGTAGTCGGTGATGTAATCGGTAAATACCACCCCCATGGCGACAGTGCAGTGTACGACACCATCGTTCGTATGGCACAGCCATTCTCCTTGCGTTACATGCTTGTTGATGGTCAAGGTAACTTTGGCTCGGTAGATGGTGACTCAGCGGCAGCGATGCGTTATACCGAAGTGCGTATGGCGAAGCTATCACAAGAGCTACTGGCTGATTTAGAAAAAGAAACTGTAGACTTTGTGCCGAACTACGACGGCACCGAGCAAATCCCAGATGTGTTGCCGACCAAAGTGCCTAACTTACTGGTCAATGGCTCTTCGGGTATTGCCGTCGGTATGGCCACTAACATACCGCCGCATAACCTCACCGAAGTGATCAATGGTTGTTTGGCGCTTATTAAAGAGCCGGAAACCACGATTGAAGAATTGATGGACTACATTCCTGGTCCTGATTTTCCTACCGCAGCCATTATCAATGGCAAGAAGGGCATTGAGCAGGCCTATAAAACCGGCCGTGGTAAGATTTATATCCGCGCTCGTGCCGATGTCGAAGTGGATGAAAAAACCGGTCGCGAAACCATCGTTGTCCATGAAATCCCATACCAGGTCAACAAAGCGCGCTTGATTGAAAAAATCGCCGAACTGGTTAAAGACAAGAAGATTGAGGGGATCAGTGCGCTGCGCGATGAGTCTGATAAAGACGGCATGCGCATTGTTATCGAGGTAAAACGCGGCGAAGTCGGCGAAGTAATCCTCAATAACCTGTACGCACAAACGCAAATGCAAACAGTGTTTGGCATGAATATGGTTGCCCTAGATGGCAATCAGCCGCGTTGTTTCAACCTCAAAGAGATGCTCGAAGCCTTTATTCTGCATCGTCGCGAGGTGGTCACTCGCCGGACTGTATACGATTTACGTAAAGCCCGTGACCGTGCACACACCCTTGAAGGTCTTGCTATTGCTTTGGCGAATATCGACCCGGTCATTGAGCTGATCCGTAAGTCGCCAACACCGGCCGAGGCGAAAGAAGCGTTAGTATCTCGCCCGTGGGAGCTCGGCAATGTAAAAGCCATGCTGGAAAAAGCCGGTGATGATGCTGCGCGCCCAGACTGGCTTGCTGATGGCCTAGGTATTCGCGATGGTCAATACTACCTATCAGAGCCCCAAGCTCAGGCTATTTTGGAGCTGCGCTTACATAAGCTGACTGGCTTAGAGCACGGTAAAATCCTTGATGAATACCAAGAGCTACTTGAGCTTATCGCTGAGTTGTTACATATCCTCGGTTCACCTGAACGGTTGATGGAAGTGATCCGTGACGAGTTAGTATTGATTAAAGACACCTATGGCGATGAACGTCGTACTGAAATCAGTGCTGCGGCTCACGACATCAGCTTAGAAGATTTAATCAACGAAGAAGATGTGGTGGTGACCTTGTCCCATGAAGGCTATGTTAAGTACCAGCCTTTGAGTGATTATGAGGCCCAGCGTCGAGGCGGTAAGGGTAAGTCGGCAACGAAGATGAAAGATGAAGATTTCATCGAGCGGTTACTGGTTGCCAATACCCACGACACCATTTTATGCTTCTCCAGCGCAGGGCGTTTGTATTGGCTGAAAGTCTATCAGTTGCCACTTGCCAGCCGTGCAGCGCGTGGTAAGCCGATTGTTAACTTGCTACCGCTCGAAGCTGATGAACGTATCACCACGATATTACCTGTGCGTGAATACGAAGAAGACAAGTTTATTGTCATGGCGACCGCCAGCGGTGTTGTTAAGAAAACGCCACTGACGGCCTACAGCCGTCAACGCGCCAGCGGCATCATCGCGATTAACCTGAATGAAGGGGATAGCCTAATCGGTGCACGTATCACCACTGGTGAAGACGACATCATGCTATTTACCGAGCACGGCAAAGTAGTGCGTTTCAATGAGAAACAACGCGATGCTGAAACGGGTGAAGTTAAACGTGACCCTGAAACGGGCGAAGAACTGCTCGCTCTGCGTCCTATGGGCCGTACTGCGACAGGTGTTCGTGGCATCAAGATACCAGACGACGTCAAAGTGGTATCGTTAATTGTACCGCAAGGGGACGGCGCTATCCTGACCGTGACTGAAAATGGCTATGGTAAACGCACACCATTAGAAGAGTATCCTGCTAAGAGTCGAGCGACACAAGGCGTGGTCTCAATTAAAGTGAGCGAGCGTAATGGCCCGGTGGTCGGCGCGGTGCAGGTCGATGACAATGATGAAATCATGATCATTTCTAATCGCGGGACCTTAGTACGTACCCGTGTTAATGAAGTGTCTCGCGTTGGCCGTAACACGCAGGGGGTCATTTTGATCCGCACCATTGACGGTGAGGCTGTGGTTGGGTTACAACGTATCGAAGAAATCGATGATGAAGACCTAGTCGACATAGAGCAAAATGAGGTGCCAGAAAATTCACAGGCACCCTCTGCAGGCGATGACACGCCTGAGTAAATCTCTTAGTATATGAAAGCGGCTTCAGCCGCTTTTTTTATTTGTTGATAACACCTCTCGAGCACCTAATCGTGGTGCATAGCGTCCTAGGTGTTATCCATACGCATATGGAATGAGGAAATAGAAGTAATGAGCGTATACAACTTTTGTGCAGGCCCTGCCATGTTGCCACCCGAGGTTATGAAAAAGGCACAGAGTGAATTTTTAGATTGGCAAAATCTCGGAGTATCGGTGATGGAAGTGAGTCACCGAGCTGAACCGTTCTTAACTATGGCGCAACAGTGCGAGGCGCGTTTGCGCCGGTTAATGAACATTAGCGATGATTTTGCTGTGCTCTTTATGCATGGTGGCGGTCGTGGTCAATTTGCCGCTGTGCCAATGAATCTGCATTTGGACGATGCACCAGCGGTGTATGTTAATACCGGTATTTGGTCTGACGGCGCGGCGACAGAAGCGCGTAAGTACACCGATGTGGTTGAGCTGAATGTACGTGATGACCGTGATGGTCAGTTTGGCGTCACACCGGTGGCGCAATGGCCATTGCCTGAAAAAGCCAGCTACATTCATTATTGCCCTAATGAAACCATTGATGGTGTTGAATTATTTGATGTGCCTCGCCACCCTAGTGCGCCTATCGTGGCCGATATGTCGTCGATGATTCTATCGCGAGAAATCAATGTTGATGACTTTGATGTTATTTACGCCGGTGCGCAAAAAAATATTGGTCCTTCGGGCCTTGCTATTGTGATTGTCCGAAAGACGCTGCTTGAACGTCAAGGTTTGCCGCGCCCAGGAATACTGGATTACGCGGTGGAGGCCAAGCAGGGCAGTATGTATAACACGCCGCCGACCTTCGCTTGGTATCTGGCTGATGAGGTGTTTAAGTACCTTGAAGAGCATGGTGGTGTACCAGCTATGCAGCGCCATAATAAAAATAAAGCGGCAATCTTGTACGATTACATCGATAGCTCGTCGTTTTACAATAATAAAGTGGACAAAGCTTGCCGCTCATTAATGAATGTACCGTTTTGGTTGAATGACGAGCGTCATAATGAACGCTTTCTAGCACTGTCTAAACAAGCGGGCTTGCTGGCGTTAGAAGGGCATCGTTTTGTTGGCGGAATGCGCGCGAGTATCTATAACGCCATGCCGGTTGCCGGTATTGAAGCGCTAGTGACCTTTATGGATGAGTTTGCCAAGGAGCATGGGTGATGGAGTCATTACGATTAGCGCCAATTAAAGGCATCAATGGCGAGATCACCCTCCCAGGCTCAAAAAGCCTTTCTAACCGCATCTTATTGCTGGCAGCGCTCGCACAGGGCAACACCACGGTGACCAACCTGCTCGATAGCGATGATATTCGTCATATGCTTGCAGCGCTCTCGGCCTTAGGGGTTAAGGTTGAATTGAGCGATGATAAAACGCAGGCTGTGGTGCACGGGCGGGGCGGTGAACTGGATACCCCAGATGATGCTTTGTTTCTTGGTAACGCGGGCACCGCATTTCGACCACTGACTGCGGTGCTAGCAGCAACTTCGGGCTCTTTCACACTGACAGGCGAGCCGCGCATGGAAGAGCGTCCGATTGGCCACTTAGTGGATGCGCTACAGTCACTGGGAGCCGATATTCACTACAGCAAACAGCGCCACTATCCGCCGTTGGTGATTCAGGGTCAAGGACTCAGCGGGGGTGAAGTAAGCATTGATGGCAGTATTTCCAGTCAGTTTCTGACCGCTTTATTGATGGCCGCTCCGCTATTTCAGGGGGATACCAACATCAGCATTAAGGGCGAGTTGGTTTCTAAGCCCTATATAGATATCACCCTTGGAGTGATGGCGAAATTTGGTGTCCATGTTGAACATGACAATTATCAGCGGTTCTATGTCAAAGGCGGACAAACATACCAAAGCCCTGGACGCATAATGGTTGAAGGCGACGCTTCCTCAGCATCTTACTTTGTTGCGGCGGCAGCTATTGCTGGCGGTGAAATCACCATTCATGGTGTTGGCTCGCAAAGTGTACAAGGAGATATCGGCTTTGCGAAGGTCATGCAGCAGGTGGGGGCTGACATTGATTGGCATGATACCAAGTTGGTTGTGCGCAAAGGTACACTCAAAGGCGTGGACATTGACGCCAATGCGATTCCCGATGCAGCAATGACCCTGGCAACAGTCGCACTGTTTGCAAAGGGCAAAACGGCAATTCGTAATATCTATAATTGGCGAGTCAAAGAAACCGACCGGTTACATGCCATGGCAACCGAGTTGAAAAAGTTGGGCGCTGAGGTCATAGAGGGCGAAGACTATATCGAAATCACCCCGGTAACAGAACTTAATGATGTCGCTATCGATACTTATAACGACCATCGTATCGCGATGTGCTTTTCATTGGTTGCAGTGGGCGGGTGGCCTGTCACTATTAACGACCCGAATTGCACCGCGAAAACCTTCCCTACCTATTTTGATACACTGTCACACGTCAGTCAGTACTAGCCTTTGCAGCCTGTTTACGCTTTTTCGCGAGCAGGCTGATACTTGATCTGTTACAAAACAATATTAAAAAACTACTGTAATGACGCGAATTTGCAGAAAAGTTCGCGTATAATACCGCCGATTTTAATGTTTGCTGTGCATGCAGGAGGTTTGAATGCAGGCATCAATGCCGGTGATCACCATTGATGGGCCAAGTGGCTCAGGCAAGGGTACGGTGTGTCGCTTACTTGCACAAAAATTAGGCTGGGATGTGCTTGATAGTGGTGCAATTTACCGGGTGTTAGCGCTCGCGGCGTTACACCACCAAATAGCCCTAGATAGCGAAGAGGCCCTTGTTCCTCTGGCGGCGAATTTAGATGTGCAATTCGAGTTTGATAACGAGACCGACTCGAGCAAGATTATCCTTGAGGGTGAAGAAGTCACCCATGGCATTCGCAACGAAGAAGTCGGCGCTGCGGCGTCTAAAGTTGCCGCGCTGCCGCGTGTACGCGAAGCATTGCTACGCCGTCAGCGCGCATTTCGCAGCGAAAATGGCTTAATCGCCGATGGCAGAGATATGGGGACGGTGGTATTCCCCGATGCTGAGGTGAAGATTTACCTCACTGCCAGTGCCGAAGCGCGCGCCGAGCGCCGTTTTAAAGAGTTGAAGGAGCGTGGCCTGGATGTTACACTAGGTGGTCTACTCGAGGACATTAAAGCACGTGACGAACGTGATATGAATCGCAGCGTGGCACCCCTTGTGCCAGCGGATGATGCTATCACTGTTGATACAACGCAGCTCAATGCCGAACAGGTGTTCGCTCAGGTTAATAAGATCCTAGAAGATGCGGTCTTAGCCGGCAAACTCCCGCATACGAGTATAAAAGACTAATTTATTTCACATTGGCAGGATGCTGATGTTTTACTAATAACCCCGCTGAGCAGTGACGCGATGTGGAGAATTTAACTTATAGAGACGTATTAAGTATGTCAGAAAATTTTGCGCAGTTATTTGAAGAAAGCCTACAGGATTTTGAAGCTCAACAGGGCTCAATCGTAAAAGGTACCGTAATCTCTATCGAGAACAACATCGTTCTTGTAGACGCTGGCCTAAAGTCAGAAAGTGCCATTCCTGCAGAGCAGTTCAAAAATACTGCTGGTGAACTAGAAGTTGCCGTTGGTGACGAAGTAGATGTAGCACTAGACGCTATCGAAGACGGCTTCGGTGAAACTATTCTTTCTCGTGAAAAAGCGAAGCGCCACGAAGCGTGGATTCGCCTTGAAAAAGCGTGTGAAGAAAACGAAACAGTTACTGGTGTTATCAATGGCAAGGTTAAAGGCGGCTTCACTGTTGAAGTAGATTCAATCCGTGCCTTCCTACCTGGTTCACTTGTTGATGTTCGTCCAGTACGTGACACCACTCACCTTGAAGGTAAAGAGCTAGAGTTCAAAGTAATCAAGCTTGACCAGAAGCGCAACAACGTTGTTGTTTCACGTCGTGCTGTTATTGAGTCTGAAAATTCAGCTGAACGTGAAGAGCTACTTGCTAACCTTGTTGAAGGTCAAGAAGTTAAAGGTATCGTTAAGAACCTTACCGATTACGGTGCGTTCGTAGATCTAGGTGGTGTAGACGGTCTACTACACATCACTGACATGGCGTGGAAGCGTGTTAAGCACCCTTCAGAAATCGTAAATGTTGGCGACGAAATCAACGTTAAAGTACTTAAGTTCGACAAAGAGAAAACACGTGTTTCTCTAGGTCTTAAGCAGCTTGGCGAAGATCCATGGCAAGAAATTGCTAACCGTTACCCAGAAGGCGCTAAGCTAACTGGTCGTGTAACTAACCTAACTGACTACGGTTGCTTCGTTGAAATCGAAGAAGGCGTAGAAGGTCTAGTACACGTTTCTGAGATGGATTGGACTAACAAGAACATCCACCCATCTAAAGTAGTATCACTAGGTGATACTGTTGAAGTAATGGTACTAGAGATCGACGAAGAGCGTCGTCGTATTTCTCTAGGTCTTAAGCAGTGTAAAGCGAACCCTTGGCAGGAATTTGCGCGTCTTAACAACAAAGGCGACCAAGTTACTGGTAAGATCAAGTCAATCACTGACTTCGGTATCTTCATCGGTCTTGAAGGCGGCATCGACGGTCTTGTACACCTATCTGATATTTCTTGGAACACGCCTGGCGAAGAAGCTGTACGTGAATACAAGAAAGGTGACGAGATCACAGCTATCGTTCTTCAAGTTGACCCAGAGCGTGAGCGTATCTCTCTAGGCGTTAAGCAAATCGAAGCGGATCCTTTCAATAACTACCTAGACGCAAACAAAAAAGGTGCTATTGTTAAAGGTAAAGTGACAGCTGTTGATGCTAAAGGTGCAACAGTTGAGCTTGCTGAAGGCGTTGAAGGTTACATCCGTGTAGCAGACATCGCTCAAGAGCGTGTAGAAGATGCAACTGCAGTTGCTTCTGAAGGCGACGAAATCGAAGCGAAGTTTGTTGGCGTAGATCGTAAGAACCGCGCTATCAGCCTTTCTGTAAAAGCGATTTACGAAGCTGAAGAGAAAGAAGCGCTTGAGAAACTGAAGGCAGATGAGCCTCAGTTCGAAAACGCTATGGCTGCTGCATTTAAAAATGCACAAAAAGACTAAGCTTTAGTCGAGTCTAGGAAGGGCGCAAGCCCTTCCTTTTGTAAGCACTTGAGGAAACATTATGACCAAGTCAGAGTTAATAGAACAGCTTGCAGAACAACACTCACACATCCAAGCACGTGATGTTGAAAATGCCGTAAAAGAAATTCTAGAACAGATGGCCGGCTCGCTCTCTAGCGCCGAGCGCATCGAAATTCGCGGCTTTGGTAGCTTTTCCCTTCATTACCGTGCACCACGTACAGGCCGAAATCCAAAAACCGGCGAAACCGTTGAACTAGACGGTAAATATGTCCCTCATTTTAAACCAGGCAAAGAATTGCGCGATCGCGTTAACGAGAGCATACAATAATAACAACGGAGTCGTTACCGAGTGAAGGTTGTAAAAATCGTTCTTTTTGTACTGTGTGTTTTTATTGCCTTCGTATTGGGTTCGCAAAATCCACAGTCTGTTCAAGTAAATTATCTTATTGCTAGCGCTCAACTACCACTTGCTGCCCTTATCAGCGTGTGTTTTGTGATTGGCCTATTAGTCGGTTGCTTTGTAAGTTTCCGTGTGCTTTCCAAGTTAAAGTGGCAAAACTACCGCTTGCAGCGACGCAATACCAAGCTAGCCCGTGATTCCAACAATGACATAGGCCCTGAGCCTGCCACTGAAAATGACGGTTAGCCATGCTTGAACTGTTGTTTTTACTCTTGCCTGTAGCTGCGGGCTACGGCTGGATAATGGGTAAAAACAGTGCCAAAAACCAAGCCCATCAACATAATCGCAAAATAACCGCCGAATACAGTAAAGGCCTTAAGTACCTGCTTGATAGGGAAGAGGATCAAGGCCTTGAACACCTCATTCAGTTACTCGAGGTCTCTGCGGACTCGGTCGAGCACTACTTGACCTTAGCGGCATTATTTCGCAAGCGCGGCGAGCTTGACCGCGCCATCAAGATTCATGAGTTATTACTTGAGCACCCTAACTTAAATCAAGATCAGCTCACTGAAAGTCGCTTAGAGTTAGCACAGGACTATATCTTGGCTGGATTGCTTGATAGCGCAGAAGAGCATCTACTTATCCTCGTTAAGGGGAAGCGTCAGCAGGCCATTGAACCGCTGATCACCTTATACTCACAAACGCGAGAGTGGCAAAAAGGCGTTGAGTTATACCAACGTCATGTCCATTTATTCATTCACAGCCAACAACGTATTGCGATTGCTAATTTTTACTGTGAGGCAGCCCTTAACAGTCAGCAAACAGAGTTGATGTCACAAGCCTTAGGAGTAGGCGAGCCGAGTATTCGCCCCTTATATGAACTGGGCTTACAGGCTTATCAACGGGAAGACTATGTGCAAGCAATTCACTATTGGCGTGACTTAGTCACTCAATTTACCCGCTGCTCACCGTTAGTGATTGATAAGCTAGCCAACGCCTATCATCATTTGAATTTACAGCAACAGTTCGAGCAATTGTTGAGTGAGCTGGTAGAGCAAGGCGGTGTCCTTCTTAAAATTCATTATTGCCAGCATTTATTAACACGAGGCGAAAACCAAGCGGCTATGGAGTTTCTCACCAAAAGCTTGAAGAAACAGCCGAATATCCGTGGCTTTCGTTTTCTGTTACAATTATTGGCTGGTCAAAATGCCCAACTCGATGAGGCATTAAACCCCATAGATAAACTGATCCAATCATATATAGACACCAAGGCAGACTATCAATGTCAGCATTGTGGTTTTGAAAGCCATAGCCATTACTGGTTATGTCCTTCATGTCGACACTGGGAGTCTATACAGCCAAGCCGTGGGCTTGATGGTTTTTAAACAGGAAAAAAATGAGCTCTGTTGATTCTAAAAAAGTATTGATCGCCTTAGATTACGACGACCAAGGTAAAGCCTTAGCTTTTGTAAAGCAATTATCACCTAGCACTTGCCGCTTAAAAGTAGGCAAAGAAATGTTTACGTTGTTTGGTCCCGATTTTGTCAAACAATTGGTGGATTTGGGCTTCGATGTATTTCTCGATTTGAAATTCCATGATATTCCTAACACTGTTGCTAAAGCGGTGACTGCGGCTGCAAAATTAGGGGTATGGATGGTTAATGTGCATGCCAGTGGCGGTGTGGCAATGATGGAAAAGGCGAAAGCAGCATTGACTCCTTTCGGTGACAAAGCGCCGTTACTGATTGCGGTGACCGTCCTTACCAGTATGGATGAAATACAATTAAAACAATTAGGTATTGATAAATCCCCACAAGAACAAGTATTGTATCTAGCCAAGCTTGCACAGCAGGCTGGTCTTGATGGTGTAGTTTGTTCAGCGCAAGAAGCGCAGTTATTAAAATCACAGTTGGGGTCAGAGTTTACACTGGTGACACCAGGGATCCGCCCAGCAGGAAGCGATGCCGGGGACCAAAAACGTATAATGACACCAGAGCGAGCCGTTGCGAGCGGCAGCGACTATCTGGTTATTGGTCGTCCAATTACGCAAGCTGCTGATCCAGTTGCGGTATTAACTGAGATTAATGAGAGTCTAGGAGACTAAGGTGAAATACATTCTGCTGATAGCCCTCATTGTGGCCGCAGGTTACTATTATCATCGCCAGAGCACCGCAGAAAGTAATGCGCGCGCACTGGCGCTGTTGATTGAACAGGTAGAATACCAAGATGTGGATCTATTTGCTCTGAAAGAGGCGCTGGCAAAACGTGTCTATGCGATTTGCGCCAATAATGAAGCAATGCTGTTGGAGTCTGGGCGTTCAGTGGGTAATTGTATGGAAGGCCATGATATTAAGCGTGTAGAGTGTGAAGGGCGTATCTTTCGGCTTGCTCCGTTGAGTATTAGTAACCGCTCAGAGTTGCTTGATTATTCTAAGCGTTATGTACGCTGCGCATTGCCTTATGATGACCTTCGTTATCAATCCTACTAATCTACGTAAAAACGCGACTTAAGGTCGCGTTTTTAATGTGATTCGTGTGGCCTCGATATCAATAAGTTGATCTTTAAACAGACCGCCAATAGCCTTTTTAAAGTTCGCTTTTGAGGTGCCAAACTGGCGTTTTATGGCCTCCGGCGCAGATTTATCTCCAAGCGGCAACACGCCACCACCGTCTTTTAACGCTTGCAGTATTTGCTCCTTAAGCGGGTCTAGCTTTGCTATCCCTTGCTTTTCTAAGACAATATCAAGTTTGTCATCTTCGCGGCACTGTAAGACGAACGCGTTAAGCTGTTGACCAACGTACAGCGGGCGATGTACGCGATTATGAAAAATAAGTCCCCAATGGCTATCATCGACAATCACTTTGTAGCCTAAGTCGGTTTTAGCAGCCACCATAATATCAACGGCATCGTTGAACTGGTAACGAGGCTTTGCATGGCCGACGAATTTATTGAGGTTACTGGATGCACAAATACGCTTAGAGGCATTGTCCAAGTAGAGCTTTACTAAATAACTATTCCCCTCTCGCATTCGAGGTTTTTGTTCGTTAAAGGGAACCAACAGGTCTTTATCCAGACCCCAATCTAAAAAGGCGCCGGTTTTGTTGACTTGTTTAACTTGTAAAAAAGCAAAATCGCCTACTTGCGCTAATGGTTTTTTTCGAGTTGCGGTGGCGTGGCCCATACTATCTAAATAGACAAATACGCCTAAGCTATCACCTTGTTGTAAATCATCGGGCAGCTCAGAGGCAGGTAAAAATACTTCACCGAGTTCGGTGCGTCGCAAATACGCGCCTTCGCCTGCGACTTCCTCAACAAACAGCGTTTGCCATTGACCTAATTCACTCATTATTCGCTCTCTGTGTCGTTATTTTTTTTAGGCTTGCGTTTTACGCCCATGCTGTTCGGGTCAAACGGTGCGGGTTGCGCCACTTTTACTTGCATGGGTTTACTTTTCTTGCGCTTAGCAAGAGGTTTTTTAGATGTCACTGGCTTAGTTTTATCCTGGGGCTTTTTCTTTGCATTCGCTGGCGGCTTTGGACGAGTAAAGCCTTTAAACTTGCCGACTAGCCCCTCTACTTCACTGAACGGCAAAGGACGGCGCATAAATTGGTTTATCGCCAGGTAGCTTTGCCAATCTTTCGGCCCCACTAATGAAATGGCATGACCTTTAAAGCCCGCGCGACCAGTACGACCAATACGGTGAATGTATTCTTCCGCATGTTTTGGCAAGTCAAAATTGATTACGTGGGTGACGTTAAGCAAATCGAGGCCCCGTGACGCCACGTCGGTGGTAACCAACACTTGATATAGTCCACGGCTAAAGGCATCCATAATATCCAGCCGTTTACTCTGCGCCAGCGTGCCCGCGAGAGCGACGGCCTTAAAACCTTGCGCCGTGAGCTTGTTACACAAGCGCTCGGTATCATCTCGTGTAGCGGTAAAAATAATACACTGACCAACATTCTCTTGGGCAATAAAGTGATCGAGCAACGCCTCTTTATGGTCGAGGTGATCCGCTAAATACAGATGCTGCGAGATATCGCTATGCTCATCAGTGGCGGCACTAATGGTCACGCCCTTAGGGTTGCGTAATAGGTTACGCGAGAGCGCACCGACCTGAGCGTGCTCCAAAGTAGCTGAAAACAAAAGGCTTTGGCGAAGACGATGATCTGCGGCCGCATTAATACGCTCAACTTGCTCGGTAAAACCGAGGTCAAGGATGCGGTCGGCCTCATCAAAAATGAGCAATTCCAGGCCGCCTAATTGTAATGAGCGGCCATCAAGGTGGTCGGCAATTCGCCCTGGCGTGCCAATCACAAAATGTGGATTCTTGCGCAGCGCCTTAACTTGGTCGTTAAAGTTCTCACCGCCAATCACTTTTGTTCCCGACAGCGCCGTTCCGGCTATCAGTAAACGTAGCTGTGAGTATACTTGCGACGCTAACTCGCGAGTCGGGGTGACAATTACTACACGGGGGTCGCGCTTTAATAGGGCCCGTTGCTTCATAACCCGTTGTACAGCAGGCAATAAGAAGGCAAGCGTCTTACCTGACCCGGTTTTTGATTGCGCAAATAAGTCATGGCCAGCGAGTGCCAAGGGTATGGCCTGCGCTTGGATATCGGTGGGCGTGGTAATACCTTGATGCGTTAGTTGCCCACACAGTCGAGAATCGATACCCAAATCACTAAATTGCAAATTAACTCTCCAAAATTACAGTTTATCCACCGCTATTATAACGTAATGAGACAGTTCACTGGCAGTGAATTTTGCGTTTTTCACCACAATCAGTAAAATACGCCGACCATTGCGCCGGATTTACGATTCGGTTTCGTTTTAAAAGCACTGAAGGTAACAGTTACTATGTCTGATCAATACGTCGTGTGCGCGCTGTATAAGTTTGTTGCGCTGCCTGATTTCGAACAACTTCGCCAACCTCTTTTAGATGTCATGCTTGCTAATGACGTACGTGGTACGTTACTGCTTGCCGAAGAGGGTATCAACGGTACGGTCGCGGGTAAACGCGAAGGGATTGATGCTTTACTAGGGTGGCTTGATAAGCAACCTAACCTCGCTAATATCGTTACCAAAGAGTCTTTTGACGATGAATGTCCTTTCTACCGCACCAAAGTGAAGCTGAAAAAAGAAATAGTCACCATGGGTGTTGAAGGTATTGACCCACGAGAAGTGGTGGGCACCTATGTGAAACCCAAGGATTGGAACGCGTTGATAAGCGACCCTGAAGTGGTGTTGGTGGATACCCGTAACGATTACGAGATAGAAATTGGTACCTTTAAAAATGCCGTTGATCCGCAAACAAAAACGTTCCGCGAATTTCCAAATTGGGCCGAGCAAAACCTTGACCCGAAAAAGCACAAAAAAGTAGCCATGTTCTGTACTGGCGGTATTCGCTGCGAAAAATCCACAGCTTATATGAAAGAGCAGGGTTTTGAAGAGGTCTACCACCTTGAGGGCGGTATTCTTAAGTACTTAGAAGAAGTGCCTAAGGAAGAGACCATGTGGGAAGGTGAGTGCTTTGTATTCGACAACCGTGTTGCTGTGGATCATGACCTAAACAAGGGTCAATACGACCAATGTCATGCTTGTCGTATGCCTATTACTGAAGGCGATAAGCAAAAGCCGCAGTACATGCAGGGTGTGTCTTGTCATCACTGTCATGACAGTTTGAGCGAGGAGCAGCGCCAACGTTTTGCAGAGCGCCAAAAGCAAATCGATTTGGCGAAGCAGCGTGGTGAGGGTCATATTGGCCATGAGGCCCAAGAAATGTTACAAAAGCGCAAAGAGCAAAAGCAAAAGCTCAAAGAACAGCAACGCGCCGCGAGCAAATAATTAGCCACCGAAAAGGAAGTGTTTAACACTTCCTTTTTTGTTTTAAAGAGCAAGGATGATGAGAGCGACACTACGCAGCACAATGATAGCTAAATGCGAGCAACAAATAGCGCGCAAAGGAGAGCAGGTAGGGTTATCTTTCTATACTTTTTTCAAAAATAAAAATGATGACCCAGAGCTGCTGATGGAGGCGGCTACTTGGTGGATTCACACCCATCGGCTCGATCATTTTGAAAAAGCACATAAAGTAAAGAGCCTATTAATCAATGAGCAGTCTTTATCGTTGTGACGACTACAACGACCTACCTATCACCATCAACTATATACAACACACTTTTTTTTCATAAGCTTATGTGCTTTTATAAAAAGCTGTGCAGGGCGCAAAGCCGAATTAAAACAATTAGAAGGAAAGGCCATGTTTGAGGCGCTTGGGGCAGTCACTTTGTTTCTCGTTTTAGCGACCTGTTTACCCCTATTACCTATCGGTCATTGGAGTGTTCGGGGTTTTGATTTCCCGCGTTTACAGTTTGCGGCTATCGCGACTCTTTTACTAATACTGCAAGCATACTTTCTTTCTTTTGCAGGCATTGCATCCTGGCTCATGGTCACTGCGACGCTCGGTTGCTTGCTATGGCAATTATGGTGGGTGTTACCGTATACGCCAGTGTGGCGTAAAGAAGTGCATAGTTGTCAGAGCCAAGATAGTGACAACAGCCTAAGTATTTTAGTTTCTAACGTGCTCATGACCAACCGCAATAGCAAAGCTCTGCTTGCGCTTATTCATGAACATAACCCCGACGTGGTGATCACTTTGGAGTCTGACCAATGGTGGCAGGACCAACTTGATGTGTTGTTAACGCAAAGACCTCACAGTATAAAATGTCCGCTGGATAACCTCTATGGTATGCATGTTTATTCGCGCTTCGCCATAGAAAACAGTGAAATACGTTATTTAGTCGAGGATGATGTGCCATCTATTCATGGCGACTTGGTACTGCGCTCAGGGAACAAAGTGCGGGTGCATTTCCTTCATCCAGCGCCACCGAGCCCCACTGAAAATAGCCATTCTACTCCCCGTGATGCTGAATTATTGGTGGTGGCTCGACGTGTGGCTGAGCAATCGATACCGACGCTTATAACCGGCGATCTAAACGATGTCGCTTGGTCGCGTACTACACGGTTATTTAGAAAAGTCAGTGGCCTGTTAGACCCACGTATAGGTCGAGGGTTATTTAATACCTTTCATGCTGATTACCCCTTGGTGCGCTGGCCGTTGGATCACTTATTTCACTCTCGCCATTTCACCTTAAATGAGATTCGGCCACTGCCTAATATTGGCTCAGATCACTTCCCATTGTACGCTTCACTTACTTTCTCCCCGCAGCAGGGCCACCAGCAGCAGGGAATAGACGCAGATGCACAAGATAAGCAACAAGCGCAGGAGATAGCGGCGCAAAAGCCAGTGACAAAAGAGGACGTGCTTTGAGCTAAGTTGTTGGCTCAAAGTAGCGTTTATTTCCGCATCCACCTGGTGTCGAGCCTAACAACCACCCCTTGATTATCCACAAAGTAAAGATATGCAAAGTCAGCATGAGTCCGCAGCTATGTGTGATTAAATAACGCTATGTATTGTATTTCCCAAAAAGGGGAAGCGATTAGTCGCATTACAGTGGTCACTGACCGAGCTTAGCGTCAAGGCTGATCACAGAGCTGTTACACTACGTACACAGAGTATTAATTTAAAGCGGCCAATGGTTGTGGCCAACAACAATAATGAAGGTGGAGTTCCTTGAAGCAGGTATTTTGTGCATTAATTTGTAGTTTCATAGTATCTAGCAATGCGCTGGCCGCTGAGGGCAAGCGTGTGGTCGTCAATGCCGTAAGCCAAGAGCGAGCACAGCAGCAAGTTCAGGCGGTCGGCAGTACGGAGGCGATTCGCTCGGTCGTGCTTTACCCAGCAGTGGGGGACCGCGTCACCGGTGTGTATTTTCAGCCTGGGGATGAAGTGCAGGCTGGCGACTTGCTATTGGAGCTTGATTCACGCTTGCAAAGCGCGGCGCTTCAAGAAGCGCAAATACAATTAGCTGATGCAGAGCGAACATTAAAACGCTTAGAAGACAGCTTCGCTAAAGGTGCTATCCCTAAAAGCGAACGTGACGATGCGCTGACGCAGCGAGACTTAGCCAAAGTGGCGCTGCAAGTGGCAAAAGCAGAGTTGCAAGACCGTCAAGTGCGCGCTCCTTTCAGTGGAGTAATGGGGCTGACCGACGTGGAAGTCGGCGATCGCATCACCGAGCAAACCGCGATTGCGAGTATTGATGATATCAGTGCGTTGTATATCAACTTTAAAGCCCCAGAAGCAGCTGTGCCTATGCTGCGCGATGGTGCCAGTGTCACCGTGGTACCATGGCACACGCAAAAACAACTCAGTGCCGATATCGCTTATATGGACTCACGAATCGATGCGCAAAACCGCACCATTCGTGTCAAAGCAAAAATAGCCAACGACAATGAACAGTTTATCCCGGGCATGGGTTTTCGTGTCAATCTAAACATGCAAGGGCAGGCTTATTCGGTTGTCCCAGAAGCCGCTCTTTTATGGGGGGCAACGGGCCCTTATGTGTGGAAAAGCGTCGATAACAAAGCCACTCGCGTTGATGTAAAAATAGCACAACGGTTATCCGGGCGGTTGCTCGTAAGCGGTGATTTAAGTGCCGGTGATTACCTCATAGTAGAAGGGGTACAAAGCTTGCGACCTCAGCAAAGTGTGCGCTTTGAGCAACCCGCATTGGCACGCAAGGAGTAAGTGATGAGCGAGCAAACATCTGCCCATATCCAAGACTTGCCGTCGATGGCGATTCGCCGGCCGGTCCTCATTGTTGTACTCAACCTACTCATTATCATTGCCGGCATTGCCGCTATTGCAGGCGTTGAAGTGCGTGAGCTACCCGATGTCGACCGCCCCCGTATTACTGTGTCAGCGTCTTTTCCTGGTGGCTCTCCGGAAACGGTCGATACGGAAGTGACGAGCAAGCTTGAGGGCGCAGTAGCCCGCGTAAGCGGCGTAAAGTCGATTCGCGCGCAAAGTGAGGAAGGCAGTTCTCGTATCGTGGTCGAGTTTCGCCCAGGTGTGAACCTTGATGATGCCGCCAACGAAACGCGAGAATCGGTGGCACGGGTTCAACGCGAACTCCCAGAAGAGGTCGAGCGTGTCTCAATAATCAAAGCCGATAATGACGCCGAGGCGGTGGTGTCATTGACGGTCAGCAGTGAGGCGTTGTCACTGGAAGCACTAACGGAGCGAGTTGAGACTGACTTAGCACCGCAATTTCTGACCATTCCCGGTGTCGCTGATGTGCGCCTCAATGGCGACCGAGAGCGGGTGCTGCGAGTGCGTATCGACCCGCTTAAACTGAGCAGCTTTAACCTGACTGTCCCCGATGTTGCTGATGCCCTGCGCCAAGCGCCCTTTGATGTGCCGGCGGGGAGTTTAAAATCGAATGATCAGCAATTAATTGTGCGCGCCGATGCCACTTCAGTCACGGCCGAGCAAGTGGGCGATATTATCGTCGGCGATGATACCCGCATTGCCGATATCGCAGCGGTCTATTTTGGCCCGGCCGACCCACGCTCCATGGTGCGCTTAGATGGCCAGCCTGTAATAGGCATGGAAGTGATCCGCCAAGCCCAGTCTAATACCATCGAAATTTCTGATGAAGTGCTATCGCTATTAACTCAAATGCGTGAGCGTTTCCCTGAGATGACATTCACGCTGACCTCGGATGATGCTCAGTTTATCCGCAGCTCAGTGGATGAGGTGTTAAATTCCTTAGTGCTCACCGTCATTTTGGTGGTCATTACCTTATGGGTGTTTATTGGCTCATGGCGTGCCACCTTAGTTCCGGCCTTCGCCATTCCTGTGGCGCTGGTGGGGTCGTTAGCGCTAATTTGGGCACTGGGCTTTTCTATTAATATTTTAACCTTGCTGGCCTTGGTATTAGCGACCGGGTTGATAGTCGATGATGCCATTGTTGTCAGTGAAAATATTCAGCGCCAACGAAGCTTGGGCCTTGGGCGTCGTGCGGCTGCTGTAGTGGGAACGCGCGAGGTGTTCTTTGCGGTGGTGGCAACAACCGCCGTGTTAGCCGCTGTTTTCGTACCTATCGCATTTTTGCCCTCTACGGCAGGAAAATTATTTCGTGAATTTGGTGGTGTATTAGCTGGGGCAGTGATTATATCCAGCTTTGTGGCGTTGTCCTTAGTGCCTGCTTTGACATCGAAACTAAAACTAAAAAGCGGCGGCAAACATGTGTTTGGTAAAGTAGGGCTGGCGCTGGCTAATGTTTACAAGTGGTGTATTCACAAAGTACTTAACCATGCTTGGCTTACGTTAATTGCCTGTGCTTTGGTGGCAGTGGCGTCGGGGGCACTTTATTCGCAATTAGAAAATGAGCTTTTACCGAGTGAAGACAGAGGTAAAATCCGTATTTTTGCTCGTGGACCAGATGGCGTCGGTCTCAATTTTATGGACCGCCAAGCCAAGCAAATGGAAGACATTCTGTTGCCCTACGTCGAAAGTGGCGAAATAGAATCTATCTATACCGTGGTTGGGCAGTGGGATCCGAATATTGCTTTTATCACTGTGCCATTAAAGCATTGGGATGAGCGTCATTTTAGCCAACAGGAAATTATTAACAAAATTCGCGGGCCATTAGGCGATATACCCGGCGCACCTGCGCGCGCATTTGGTTCTAATAGTTTGAATTTGCGCGGTCAAGGGGGTGGGGTTGAGCTGGCATTATTGGGCCAAGATTATGAGCAAATTTTTATTGCTGCCCAACAATTCGCCGCTGAAATAGAAAAGGCTATCCCACAAGTGGCGCCAGTACGCATTTCTTATCAGCCGTCGCAGCCGCAGCTGCGAGTTAATATCGATCGCCGTCGTGCACAAGAGCTGGGTGTTGATCTAAGTGACATTGCCATCACCTTACGCGCAGCCATCAATGGCGACGACGTGGCGGATTTAAATGTCGGTGACCAATCTATCCCGATTATGCTGCAAGCACAAAATCGTACTATCAATTCTCCTAGCGATTTAGCAAACCTGTATGTTGGCGCCAGCAATGGTCAATTGGTGCCGTTGAGCTCCGTTGCTAATATCAGCGAAGAAGGGGTGGCTGCAGAGCTGGAGCGCCATGCGCAGCGCCGCGCCATAGAAATGGATATGGAGTTGCCACCGGAAATGCCAATGGCGCAGCTCGTTGAGCAATTGCGGGATTTATCTCAGCAGCACTTGCCCAGTGGCATCACTTTGGCATTCAAAGGCGAAGCATTGACCTTTGAAGAAACGGCCAATGAAGTACTGATGACCTATGTATTGGCCTTTGTCATAGTGTTACTGGTACTGGCAGCGCAATTCGAAAGTGTTAACAGTGCTGTGGTGGTGATGATCACAGTGCCTTTCGGTATCACGTCGGCGATTTTAGCACTGTATCTAACCGGTACATCGCTGAATATCTATTCGCAGATTGGTTTAGTGATGCTGATTGGCTTGATTGCTAAAAACGCAATCTTGTTGGTGGAATTTGCCGACCAACTGCGTGACCGAGGACACCCTGTGCGAGAGGCGGTTGAGCGTGCTGCGCTAGTGCGTTTACGTCCCATTGCGATGACCTTAGTGTCCACCTTATTGGGGGCCTTACCGCTGATTTTATCCACCGGTGCAGGGGCGGAAGCGCGCAATGCCATCGGTTGGGTGGTCTTCGGCGGTTTGGCGTTAGCGGTGCTGTTTACCTTATTCCTCACTCCGGTGATTTACTTAGGACTGGCGCGTTTCACCTCGCCCCGAGGTGATGAAAGCAAACAACTGGCGCAGGAATTAGAACAAGCGCATTAATAAATAAATGTCCGCACCCGGTGCGGACATTTTTTTTTCAGCAATTTTGTATTAAGCTCAGTATATTAGCACCTTTAAAGGCAGCACTATGCAAGCTGAGCAAATCGAAATTGCACAATTTTTGAGTGCCCATCCACCCTTTGACGATCTCCCCGAAGATGCCCTTAATAACCTTGCTCAACAGGTCGAGGTAGCGTATTTCCGCGCCGGCTCTGACATTCTCAATTATGGCGATGACATTTCCGATTTATACGTGATCCGCAGTGGCTCAGTGGAGTCGTATCGGCGCAATGGGGACTTGTACAACCGTATGGACGAAGGGGGGATCTTTGGCCAAATGGGCTTACTGATGAACCGCAAAGTGCGCTTTCCCGTCAAAGCAATGGAAGACACCCTGGTGTATTGCATTAGTGTTGAGCTATTCAGTGACTATTGCGATAAATTTGAGCCATTTGCGGATTATTTTGAAGCAGATGGCAATGTTCGTTTGCACCAAGCCGTTGTTGAGCAAGCTGATAGTAATGATTTGACTACCGCCAAACTCAAGGTGTTATTACATCGTGATGTGGTTACTGTAAGCACCACTGCCAGTGTCCAGGAGGTTGCGGCTTTGATGACCCAAGAGAGCGTATCCAGTGTGTTGGTCACTGATGCCAACAAGCCTCTTAGCGATGACCCAGAAGAAGATGATGGGCAAGTCGTGGGTATTATTACAGATCGCGATATACGCACTAAGGTTGTGGCGCAGGGGCAGTCTTTAGACATCGCTGCTGAGCAAGTTATGTCGACTAACCTTACGCTGTTAGATGCCAATGACTATGTCTTTGAAGCCGTGTTAGCGATGCTGCGTGATAACTTGCACCATTTGCCGGTATTGCATAAACGTCGGCCAATCGGTGTCATTTCACTTTCTGATATTTTGCGCTATGAGTCGCAAAGTAGCCTATTGTTAGTGCGCGGTATCCTCGCGCAGCAAAGCGTTGAAGACCTCACTCATTACGCTCGGCAATTACCCTCTGTATTTGTGCGTATGGTTAATGAAGATGCCAATTCACATATGATAGGCACTGCGATGGCGGTGATTGGTCGTACGTTTAAACAGCGGCTGTTAGCATTAGCAGAAGAAAAGCTAGGACCTCCTCCTATCCCTTATTGTTTTATCGCGTTAGGTTCAATGGCTCGAGATGAGCAATTGATAGTGACGGACCAAGACAATGCCATTATTCTTGATGACAGCTTTGATGAAGCGCAACATGACGAGTACTTTCAAGCGCTGGCGGACTCCGTCTGTGATGGGCTCGCTGCGTGCGGGTACAGCTATTGCGAGGGTGAAATTATGGCATCGTTTAAAAAATGGCGCCTTACACGCTCGCAGTGGCGAGACACATTTGCCTCGTGGATAGCTGAGCCAAAACCTCAGGCGCTATTGCATTGCTCTATCTTTTTCGACCTCGATGGCGTGTGGGGCAAAACTAAATGGGCCGACGCACTCAAATCCTTTATTGCTAAAGAAGCCAAAGCAAACCGTCGCTTCATTGCTAACATCGCCTCCAATGCGCGAAATAGAACCCCCCCACTGGGGTTCTTTAAAGGGTTCGTACTCGAACATGATGGCGAGCACAAGCGCTCGATTAACCTTAAACGCCGTGGTACAGCGCCGTTGACTGACGTGGTGCGGGTCCATGCCTTAGCGGTCAGCTCGCGTAAGCAAAACTCCTTTGAACGCCTAGAAGATATTATCGAAGCCAAGCTATTGCCTGAGGGCAAGGCACAGGATCTGCGCGATGCACTTGAATACATTGCCATGACCCGTATTCGTCACCAAGCGTGGCAAATAGAGCAAGGCGAAGCACCGGATAACCACCTAGACCCGCATTTGCTGTCGCCTTTCGAGCAACGAAACCTCAAAGAGGCTTTTGCGATTTTAGAAAAAGCACAAAGCTTCTTAAAATTCCGCTATCAAAACGGCGCAGGGTTGAAGTAATGGCTAACAAAGCGTCTTTGCTTGATTGGCCATCACGCTATCAAGCACTAGCGAAGCAATGCCAGTCGCCGCAACTGAGGCAGTTTTATCAAGCTGGTATCCCCGCTGGAGATACCCCTTTAGAACATGTGCCCTTTGCGGCTTTAGATTTTGAAACCACAGGTTTAGATGCTCGCAACGATGATATTGTCAGTATTGGTGTGGTGCCGTTTAGTTGGCATCGCATTTATTGCCAACGGTCGGGGCATTGGTTGGTTAAGCCAAGCCAGCAACTAGCAGAATCGTCCATTGTTATTCATGGTATAACTCATTCTGAAATTGCCAATGCTCCGGATTTAACCGCCGTATTAGAGCCTGTACTTGATGCTCTCGCCGGGCATGTAGCCGTGGTTCATTACCATGCGATTGAGCGGCCGTTTTTCTTTAATGCATTAGAGCGGCGCATAGGTGAGGGGATCGAGTTTGCGTTAATTGATACCATGGATGTTGAGCACCAAGCGCTACTAGCACGTCGTGGCTTATTAGGTCGGCTATTTAAAGATAAGATTGGCTCTTTGCGTTTGGGGGACACTCGGCTGCGCTATAACCTGCCGGCCTATCAGGGTCATAATGCATTGACAGATGCTCTTGCGACCGCCGAATTACTGCAAGCGCAGTTGCGTTATCATTATCGTCCTGACACACCGCTGTCGCAGTTATGGAAGTGACACCCTAGATATAAAAAACGCCGCAATATTGCGGCGTTTTACTTAGGTTAAGGTTAACTACTTACCAGGGCGGGGCTCGGTGCGCAGGCCTAAAATTAAGCTTACACACATTAGCAGTAGCACAATGGTAAAGGGCAAACCAGTCGATACTGCTCCAGCTTGCAGCGCCTCTATGGCCTCTGTACCACCAATCCATAGCAGTGCAGCGGCAATGGCACCCTCCACGGTTGCCCAAAATATACGCTGAGGAACAGGCGCATCTACTTTACCGCCGGCGGTAATCGAGTCGATAACCAATGAGCCAGAGTCAGATGAGGTGATGAAAAATACCAATACTAAAACAATGGCGATAAAAGAAAGGACACTTGCCATAGGCAGTTGTTCAAACATCTGGAACATCGCCAGGGGAACTTCAGTCAAGCCTTTTTCACCTAAGGTACCAACCCCATCAATAACTTGTTCAATAGCAATACCACCGTAGATAGACATCCACAATACGGTGACGAGCGTGGGGATCAGCAGTACCGCTGTTAAGAACTCACGAATTGTACGGCCTTCGGATACACGTGCGATGAACATACCAACAAACGGTGACCAAGAAATCCACCATGCCCAATAGAACACAGTCCAACCATGCATCCAAGCTTCGTCTTCACGACCGTGCGGATTACTAAGTGGAATAATGTTTTCAACATACCCCATAATGGTATTAGGCACATTGCCCATTGCTGCGGCAAAACCCACCAAACCAACGAACACCAGTAATGCAAAGGCGATGGCCATATTGACGTTACTGAGCAGTTTTACACCGCCATCAATACCGCGTACCACAGAGGCGATAGCCAAAAAGGTCACGCCCGCGATAACGGCCACTTGCATGCCAATATCGCCGTCGCTGCCAAACACATGGTTAATCCCTGCTGAGGCTTGTTGAGCGCCTAAACCTAGAGAGGTAGCAAGACCGAATAAAGTCGCAAGAACAGCTAAAATATCAATGATGTGACCAGGCCAGCCCCAAGCGCGATCGCCCAGTAACGGGTAGAAAATAGAGCGAATAGAGAGGGGTAAGCCTTTGTTGTAAGCGAAAAAAGCTAAAGATAACGCGACAACTGCATAGATAGCCCAAGGGTGTAAACCCCAATGGAACATGGTTGCCCCCATAGCGACCTTAGCTGCTTCGGGTGTGTTTGCTTCAACACCAAGGGGAGTTTCATACCAGCCTGTGAAATACGCAACCGGCTCTGCAACGCCCCAAAACATCAAACCAATCCCCATGCCGGCTGCAAATAACATCGCTAACCATGAAATACGTGAGTGAGTTGGTCTGGCGCTTTCACCACCTAAGCGGATATTTCCGTAAGGAGAGACGATTAAAGCCAAACAGAAGATGACAAAAATGTTTGCAGCCCACATAAATAAGGCGTCAAAATTGTTGATAATATCTAACTTGATACCATCTAGCGCCCCTTTGGCGGTGGCCGGGTCGGTCACTAAAACGGCGATTAAAAACACCAAAATGAGGCCAGCACTGACGCCAAAAACAGGGTTATGGACATCAAATCCCCATTTTTGCACGTTGTCCTGGCCGACGGTGTAGTCGGTATTTTCTATACTATACTTATCATGATGTTCACTCATGCATACCTCTAGTTATTGTCATAATGCCCTTAGAGCTTAGACCTATGTGAGTTACCCTGCGTGCCAGCGCACAAAAAAGGTGGTTTGTAGACTAACTAAAATAGGCCCCATATCACTTACACTAGTTTAGAAGCAAAAATGTAAATGTAAATCACCAATTGTCTAACAGCTTGAATCTTATACATTACGGGAGTGTTTCAAGGGGCGATCAAAAAAGCGCCCGAAGGCGCTTATGAGTAAAAATAATTTCACTGCAAATTATCGAACGATATCCATTTCAGCAAGTAGGTTATCGGCATTATCCACATGCTCCATGACCCACAGCATATAGCGAGTGTCTACATGAATGGAGCGGTTGAGGTTAGGATCATAGTCCCAATCACCGATAATACTCTCACTTACGCCGTCAAACAGCAGGCCGACTAATTCAGCTTTACCATTTAATGTCGGTGAGCCTGAGTTACCACCTGTGGTATCAACGGTGCTTAAAAAGTTGACCGGCACTGAGCCAAGCGACGACATTTGGTATTCACCATATTGTTTGTCGGCAATTAGCTGCATTTGCTTCTTCGGTGCGTCAAAAGGCGCCTCGCCAGTGTACTTTTGTGCGATGCCCTCTAAGGTTGTAAACGGCGTATAGGTCAGCGCGTCTTTAGGTGAGTAGCCTTTCACTGTGCCATAAGTCACGCGTAAGGTGCTATTGGCATCGGCATAGACGGGTAACCCTTGCTCTTGGTAAAAGGCAATAATGGCCGCCATATATTGCGGACGTACTTTAGCCAGTTCACCGCTGAGCGCCTTTTTCGCCTTTTCTCGGCTGCGCATATCATCATAAGTGGCTACAGCGATTGCCAAAAACGGATCGTCGCTTTGTTTGAACTCTGATACTGATTTGTTCATCCAATCGATACGAGCTTGCTGTTCGTTAAGCCCGGTCTTGGCATACCAGGAGTCGATGCGCTGGCGCATGGCCTCGCTATCATAACCCTTATCAATTCCTAAGGCTTTATCTAAAGATGCAATACGCTGCGCTTGCGGCAGTTGTGCATAAAGGTCGATAAAGTGGGCGAGGATGGCGCTATCCACAGTGTCGTCGTAACGACGAGATAGGCTGGTCATGCGCGCTTCAAAACGAGCTTGATCGCGCTGTTGGTAGCCAGGCTCACGCTCAGCATCAGGCAATTGCTTCTCATTGGCTAGGCGGTATAAACGCTGCGCACTAGAGAGCATAGCACTGCGGCCCATGTAGCCTAAAATCAAGTCCAGCTCACTGGTTGCCTGCGATTGCTTTACCAGCTCATTGAGCTGGGTAAGGGTATCGCCGTAGCGCGATTGACGCGCGCTGTCCGCCTTGATCCAAGTCGCAAGTTTTTGCGCCAAAGCATCTTTGCGTGTTTGCATATCAGTGTTTTGATAGGAGTCAATCATGCCACCATAGTTTTTCGCATAATTAGCCAGTCCAGCCAAAGTACTCTCGTAGGCTATACGTGCTTGTGAGCCTTCCGGAGCCTGCGCCTTTATGATATCAATGCTTTGTTCACGATAGGCTTTAGCAGTAGGGTACACATGGGTAAATTGGTGTGCCACTTCGGAGGCTGTGCGGTAACGATTGGTGCGCCCCGGGTAGCCGGTAACCATCACAAAATCACCCTCTTTAACGCCTTTGGCACTGACTTTCAGGTAAGAATCTGGAGTGAACGGCACATTATCTTCACTGTACTCAGCAGGTTGACCATCTTTACTGACGTAGGCACGGTAAAAAGAATAGTCGCCGGTGTGACGTGGCCACATCCAGTTATCAATATCACCGCCATATTTACCGATGCCCATGGCTGGGTTATAAACCAAACGCACATCTTTAATTTCCAGTGCTTTAATCAGGTAATATTCCAATCCACCATGGAAGGTATAGACGTTACAGCGGTAACCGATGTCTTTTTCACATTCAGCCACCAGCGATTTTTCTGCTTTTTCGATGGCTTTGTAGCGAGTATTACCATCCATATCATCGTTTAACTGGGCGTTCACCTTGTCAGTGACATTAGTAACTTGCTCGGTTACATACACTCGAGAGCCTGGGGCGGCAGGTAATTCCTGTTCAGGCTTTTTCGCTAAAAAGCCGTTTTCCAGAATATTATTATCGGCACTGGAATTATATTGAATGGAGCCGTACGCGCAGTGATGGTTGGTGACGACTAAACCTTTAGGCGACACAAATGAGGCTGTACAACCCCCTAAGCTGATGACCGCATTCATCGGGAATTCGGTGAGCTTAGAGATGTTCTTAGGGTCTATTTCTAACCCTTTTTGCTTTAATACAGATTCCAATTCCGGAAGCTGGTGAGGTTGCCACATACCTTCGTCTGCCAGTGCCGGTGAGGCAGCAACAGCGAGGGCGAGGGCGCTAAGAGAGCGAAAACGCATAATCAAGAGTTCCTAGTTGTTATTTTAGTGCCACAAAAGTGTCTCTTAGCTGCCACCTCGGTGCAACTTTTTGCTGCTAAGTTCATATCTGATGTGTAAATAATCGATTACAAACAAGGGAATGGAAAATTACTGAGGCTCGTCTAGGCTTTAGGAACCAAGCTCAAACACAACAACAATAATTTAAGGTGTGCGTGTCGTGACCAAAACAACCCATGCGTTGATAGAGCAGTACCGCCAGTGTCGTGAGAACAGCGAAGCCTTGGTGGCAAACCTCAGTGCTGAAGATTGTCAAATTCAAGCAATGGCTGACGTCAGCCCAATGAAATGGCATTTGGCACACACCAGCTGGTTCTTTGAGACATTTTTACTTGCGCCAAAAAAGGTTATTTCTGAGCCTTTCCATCCTGATTTCAAGGTGCTGTTCAATTCCTATTATCAAGGTATCGGTGAGCAGTTCTCACGCCCTCAACGGGGCGTATTATCTCGTCCTTCATTGCGCCAAGTGATGGATTATCGCCACTGGGTTGATAACCACGTTGTTGCTGCCCTTGAGCATGATAGCGGTGGATGCGCAGAGTGGGTCAACTTAGGGATTGCGCATGAACAGCAGCACCAAGAGTTAATGCGCATGGATATGCTTTATAACTTCAGTGTTAATCCGCTGTACCCGACTTTAGACGAGCACTTAGTGTGCCCCTCGAACGAGCAACCCAGGCAGTGGCTGGACTTTGCTAACACAGATGCGCAAATAGGGGCGCAAGCAGGCTTTAGTTTTGACAATGAGCGGCCCCGTCACCGCGTCCATATTAATGAGTTTTCCATCGCATCACATCTTGTCACCAACGCAGACTATCTGGCCTTTATCGACGCACAAGGCTATCAGCGCAGTGAGTTTTGGCACAGTGATGGCTTTAGTTGGCTACAACGCCAGCAGATAAAAGCGCCGCTGTATTGGCGCTACCAGAATAACAATTGGTATGAATTCACCCCCCAAGGATTAATCCCGCTTGCGATGAATGCACCAGTGCGTCACATCAGCTTTTATGAAGCCAGTGCCTTCGCCCAATTTAAAGGTGCGCGGTTGCCAAGTGAGTTTGAGTGGGAGTGGGCCATGGAGCAAGCTCAAGCAGGTCATTGTGATATCGCACAAATCGATGACTGCGCTTGGCAGTGGACTTTAAGTAGCTATCAGCCATACCCTGGGTTTCGGCCATTTGCGGGCGATGCCGGGGAATATAACGGAAAGTTTATGGTGAATCAGCAGGTGCTCAGAGGTGGGTCGTATTTCACCCCCAAGCAGCATACGCGATTAACGTATCGCAACTTTTTTTACCCCCATCAACGGTGGATGTGTAGTGGCATTCGCCTCGCCAAGGACAGAATCTATGAGTAACCATGCATTGCCATTCACCTGCCGTCAGAGCTTTTTGGATGACGTTATTGATGGCCTATCGCGAAGTCAAAAAACGCTGCCATGCAAATACCTGTACGACGACTTTGGCGCGCAATTGTTTGAGCAGATCACGGCGCTGCAAGAGTACTATCTTACGCGCACAGAATTGGCCTTGCTGGCACAGTATGCGCAGGACATCGTCGCGCACTTGCCGACACAGGCAACCGTGATCGAACCCGGCTGCGGCTCGGGCCAGAAAGTCGCGTATTTACTGGATAACATGCCTGACGTAAATGGCTTTATACCACTGGAAATTTCCACAGAAATGTTGCTGTATACTCAGCAGCGTTTGCGCCAGCGCTTTGCCCACGTCAACATCCACCCACTGCATGGTGACTTTACCCATGGCCCGACCATCAAGGCGTTAGTGCAACAGCATGGCCTGAATGGCAGCAATAATGTGGTGTTTTTCCCAGGCTCAACCTTAGGCAACTTTTCCCCCATCCATGCAATTGAAGTGCTGCATAATTTACGTACGCTGTGTGGTCACAATGGCCGTGTGCTCATTGGTATTGATTTAATTAAAGCGACACCACGATTATTGGCCGCCTATGATGATAAAGAAGGGGTGACCGCTGCGTTTAATCGTAATCTACTGACGCGTATTGCGCGCGAGCTAGGCGCACATCTGTGCTTAGAGCACTTTCGCCATGAGGCCCGCTTCAACAGTGAACAACACCGCGTTGAAATGCACTTGGTGGCGAATCAAGACACCTGCATCAGTGTGCGAGATCAGCGTTTTACGCTTCGTGCAGGAGAGTCCATTCATACCGAAAATTCGCACAAGTACACGTTAGCGAGCTTTAGTTCCTTGATTGGCAATGCCGGATTGACCCTGGTAGATAGTTGGTGCGATTCGCAAGGGGATTTTGCGCTGTGCTTAGTGAAGCCGCAGCGCTAACACCTTGGCAAAAATACGCACATATTGACCCGATAACTTATAGTTTAGGCGACTCGAACCCTGGTGGATGACTGCGCTATTAAGACCATAATGACGGTGCAACCAGGGCGCTATCACAGCGAGGGCAGATGCGGTTGCCAAGTCCTCCGGGTTACCGAATTGCGGCGCAAAGTAGCGACATTGCCAATGTCGTTGAACGTGACTTGGCTTATTGATGACGATCAGCGCGTTGCGGCGCGTAGCAAGGTGCTCTAAATCCACTTCAAGGAAGCGAAGATCGTCGCTATCGCATTGCATGAAATCATAGCCAAAAGGTTCGCTGCCAGTGAAGCTCAAAGGCAGGTTTACGATTTTTGATAAGCTGTTATCATTGCAAGGGCTTGCTTCGAGCGCGTCAAAGGTTAACATCGCTTGAGAGTTGACAGCGAGTCCGCCGCTAAGAGGCTCTGTTTTGGAGCACATTGATTTGCCATTGGCGCTGCACGCAATGTGAGCGAGAGTGCCGTGACCGCAGCGGCGCACAGCATGGCCATTTTGCCACCATTGGATCACTTGTGAACGAGCGTGGTTAGTCACAAAGGTGCACATCACAGGCGCTAAGCGCATTGAAATATGACGGCAGTGATGGGCTTGTAAGCGTGGCCCATCAAACACCCAACTGGGGTTGGCCCCCCGGCCCGATAGCTGACTGAATACCTTGGCAAAGTAAAGCGCGCTGCAGCCAAAGCGTTTACTCAAGCGCAGCGCAAGCTTTGATTTTGCCGGATAGAGCCTATGCTTTGGGCGTTGCATAGGCCGCTTGGTGAGTGTTGGCTGCTCGACCTGACGGGTCAGCGTTATCGGCAAAAGATGCATCCCAAGCTAAAGCCTCAGGGGTTGAACAAGCCACGGATTTGCCATGAGGCACACACCGGGTTGGCGCTTCTCCTGGGAAGTGTTGACTGAAAATACTGCGATAGAAATACGCCTCTTTGGTTTGTGGCGTGTTTAGTGGGAAACGATAGTGGGCATTGGCCATATCAATATCACTGACCTGGGTATCGACATAGTCCTTGAGTGAGTCTATCCAGCTATAGCCAACGCCGTCGGAGAACTGCTCTTTTTGTCGCCACAGCACATCGTCCGGTAAGTAGCCTTCAAAGGCTTGGCGAATAATGTGTTTTTCTATTTTCCCGTCTTTACACATTTTCGCCTCAGGGTTAATGCGCATGGCAGTATCGACAAATTCTTTGTCCAAAAACGGCACTCTGGCTTCCACCCCCCATGCTGCCATTGATTTATTCGCTCGCAGGCAGTCGAACATATGCAATTTAGAGACTTTACGATTAAGTTCTTCATGGAACTCTTGCGCATTGGGGGCTTTATGAAAATACAAATAACCACCAAATAGCTCATCGGCGCCTTCTCCGGAGAGCACCATTTTTATGCCCATGGCTTTAATTTGTCTAGCCATTAGGTACATGGGCGTGGACGCGCGTACTGTGGTGACATCATAGGTCTCTAAGTGATAGATCACTTCTTTTAAGGCATCAATGCCTTGTTGCACGGTAAAGTGAATGGGGTGATGAATAGTGCCTATTTGTTTGGCAACTTGCTCTGCGGCAGCTAAGTCGGGCGACCCTTCTAGACCAATAGAGAATGAATGTAGGCGAGGCCACCATGCATCACTGGCGTCATTGTCTTCTATGCGTTTACTGGCAAATTTTTGTGTGATTGCCGAGATCACCGACGAATCGAGCCCGCCAGATAGCAATACGCCATAGGGAACGTCACACATTAACTGGCGCTTTACCGCTGCTTCCAAACCTTCACGTACGGCTTTGGCTTCTGCGGGGTTATTCTTGACGTTGTCAAAGTGCTGCCAATCGCGTTGATAGTAAGGGCGATACTCTCCTATATCACTGTCAAGGTAGTGGCCCGGAGGGAATTCTTCAATATGGTTGCAAATAGGTGAGAGTGCTTTAAGCTCACTGGCAACATAAAAATTGCCTTGCTCATCGCGACCTGTGTAAAGGGGCACGATACCGATATGATCGCGGCCAATCAGGTATTTATTTTTGCGCTCATCATACAAACAAAAGGCAAAGATACCGTTTAAGTCATCTAAAAAGTCACTGCCTTGTTGTTCGTACAAGGCTAAGATCACCTCGCAATCGCTTTGCGTTTGAAAGTCAAAATCGATTGTTAGCGTCTCAGCGAGCTGTTGGTGGTTATAAATTTCGCCGTTGACTGCCAAAACATGACTTCGATCGGCGTTATACAAAGGTTGAGCACCGCTTTGAACACCGACGATAGCCAGTCGTTCATGCACCAAAATGGCATTATCGCTACTGTAAACACCAGACCAATCGGGGCCCCGATGACGTAATAGCTTGGACATATCTATGGCTTGCTCGCGCAGCTTTTGTGCGCCAGATTTTATATCCAGCACGGCAAAGATTGAACACATGGTTTTTCCTCATTCCTGTTACTTCACCTTTGTTGTATCAGAAAAAATTTGCCAAGTCACACCGCAATTTACCTCTTTAATGCAAATTTAATGCACTGAAATAAGTCATAAAAAAGCTGTTATGCACCATAATAGGTCGGAGTAAGTTTGTTGCGGGGAAAAAGCAACAGCTTTAGCACGTTTTCGGTCGATAGGTGTAATTGCGACGCACCAAGGTGGTGCGCCTTAGATAGAGTGAGGGGTGCACTTTGTCGAAAACCAAAGCGCGATACCTTAGTGAGCGTGTTGGCGCCCCCGCATGGCAATCTCAAGGCGGTTAAGTTCATGCTGGTGGGTTGCATTGATCGCCTCTGCTTGTGCTAGGCTCACGGCCTCGAACTGCAACTCGCCGCCGGCGCGAGCCTGCCCTAAGCGGGGCAAGTCTGCACTGATCACGTGACCGAGAATAGGGTAGCCGCCCGTTGTCTGACAATCATTGAGCAACACAATGGGCTCGCCATTGCCAGGTAATTGGATGGTACCGGGGCTCACCGCCGTGCTGGCGATCCCGAGGTAGTGGCTTAGGCGCTCATGCTGTGGCCAATGCAGCCGCAATCCCATGCGGTTACTTTGCGGTGCAACTTGCCATTGGCCTTCAATAAAAGCGCTTTTGATTGATGCGGTTAAACCATGATCGCGTTGTTCCGGGATAAAATGAATAGGCCCTTGGCGGGTCGGTAAGCGTGCCCCAAAACCCTGCGGGTGAAAGTTGCTAGAGTGGATAGCTATTCGCTCACCCGCACTGAGTGCACGACCGTGATTGGCGCCCAAACCGGCCATGATATCGGTGCTGTAGCTACCCAGTTCTGCCGTGGCGGCAATGCCTCCGGCAAAGGCAAGGTAACAGCGCAGGTTCAGTGCGCTGGAAGCGAAAGTCAGTATGTCACCAGGCTGGGCTTGATAACTCCAACCTGGGTCAACTCGAGCACCATTGAGATTAGCACTCATGTCGGCGCCACTGAGTGAAAAGCACTGGCTACTACAAAATTTTAGCTGTGCCATGCCTAAGGTCACCTCAAGCGCTGGCGTATTATCTGGGTTGCCCACCAATCGGTTGGCAATACGCAGGGCGTCACTGTCGGCAGCGCCGGCTTGCGATACACCCAAATGGCGATAATTGAATCGCCCCAAATCCTGAATACTTAACTGTGGGCCGCTTTTTATCACTTCAATCATGGTTTACCTCCACAAAGCGAATAGTATCACCGGGTGCAAATAAAGCAGGGGGGGTGTTATGTTTGTCGAATAAACACAGATCAGTGTAGCCAATCAGGTTCCATCCCCCCGGGGATTGAGCAGGATAAATGGCGGTTTTATCGTGAGCGATGGCGACGGTGCCTTTTTTCACCTCAGTACGGGGCGTGTCTAGGCGCGGTAAATGTAGCGCTTTGGGGAGCCCACTGATATAAGCGAAGCCGGGTTGAAAACCAAGAAAGTCGACCTCGTACAAGGCGCTACTGTGCAGCTCTATGACTTCCTTAACACTCATCTTGCTGGCCTCAGCTACGGCTTCTAAATCAATTCCGTATTCGCCCCCATAGCGCACGGGGATGTCGTGGTGTGCGTGACTGAGCGTCGTTTCGTCAAGCTGATGCCACGCTGTGAGTAATTGCTGTTGCAACTGCACAATATCAGTGCCGTGAGCGCAATACAGAGTCAAACATTGATGGGCGCTGACCACATCAATACAACCGCCTTGATTTATATACGTGTTGGCCAAGTGATTGACCATGCGCTGCTTGTGTTGATGCTCAATGCTGTCTATGGCACTGCAATCGAGTACCAAGGTATGGGTATCAATATGATAAAAGCGCGGATCAGGTCTCGCTGTGGCCATAAACTCCTCACTGAGTTGTTGTTATTGTGCTAGCAAATTAGCATAAATGCGGATAATTAAGTACCGCGTGCGATAAAGTTAAACCCGTGGCAACATCAAAGCACTGATAGCTCCTGCAATGCCGAGAATGCTGTAAATTAAAATGAGTTCAGCATTGTTGAGCCAGTGGCTTAACAAGCCCAAACTGCCAAACGCCAATAAACAGACCCCTATAACCGTGTTGCTTACCGCCACATAATCTGTACGTTTATTGCCCTCTGCCATATCAACCACGTAGGTTTTGCGTCCTAAACGCACGCCTTGGTGGGCAATAGTTAATACCAGATACATTGCTGGCAAAAAGGCAATATGACTCAACAAACCAGGGTAATAGGTCGCGACCAGATAAACGGCAAAACCATTGATGCTCACTAAGGTGGCACCTAAGACGAGCACATGCTTACTGGATAAATCACTGAGACGCCCCCAAATCGGTGCTGAGATTAAGCTGGCGACGCCGGAAATTCCCATAAATAATGCCAGTAATGAAAAGTCGAACTGCTGCTCACTGGCCAACACAATATAGAAAGGGGCGCTTAACGCCGAACACAATAGCAATGCTCGGGTTAGCACAAAGTGCGCAAATTGTTTATCAGTCTTAAGTAAAGAGAGCTTGCCCAGCGCATGGCGAAGGCCATTTCGACCTCCTTCTGTAGCGCCGCTGTATTCCCGAATACGACCATAGGTGAGGGCGGCCATTAGCCATACAAGGGCACCACAGGTTAAGGCAATGAGTACCGCTGATTTATCCCCTTGTTGTTGATAAAACCATAAACCAAGGCCAAAGGTAATGGTCGCAAGCCCAGCTGCACTTGCCGCAAAACCCGATAAACTGCCCCGTTGCTGCTTGGGGATGACCTTGCCCAGTACATCTTTCGCAGCGACGGAATTAAACCCGCGCGCTAAGGAAAACACCACCAGCAAAGCGATGATAGCAAGCCCCGCTGTGGTGCCTTGCAAGGTTAACCCCACTGCGACCATGGCAAATATACAAAGACTTTGCACTATGGCACCGAGCACCCACACCCACTTGCGCACCGCTAAAGTACGAATAAAGTCGGCAATTGCTAGCTGCGGTAATAACGAGCCAGACTCGCGAATAGGCACCAGCCACGCGATCAGTGCACTGGAGACCTGCAAACTTTGCATCAACCACGGTAGGGTGACTTTAGGGTTGAGCAGCGCATCAGCAAACTTGCTGAGAATTTGCGCCAGTAGCAAGGTCAAGTAATTGCCGGGCACCACTTTGCAGGCATTTTCGTCGATGGCTTTACAAGCGCGTGCATCTTCGACGTTGGCGAGGCGTTCATATATGGCTTCTTTGGTCAGTTTGTTTTTCATGCGTGTACTCAATGAATAAATTTATTGGTGTGAACGGTCAACTAAAAGACACGCTACTGCGTAAAGCAATAGCATAGGTCTGGCGGTACCGTTGTATTCACTCTACGTACTTACAGGGCATCTATGATCATTTAGTTTAATGAGGCCAGCATGTTTAACAAGTTGTTTTTTCTTCTTATTTTTCTCGTGACCAGCTCAGCAGCCATGGGCGCAGACAACAATGACGCGCAAATGAGTGTCGCGAAAGAGCGCGTTGTGCTCGGGGCAGGGTGCTTCTGGGGGGTTGAAAAACGCTTTGAAGCGCTCCCTGGAGTACTCGATGCTCAGTCAGGCTATGCCGATGGGCGTGGTTTCAAACCTACATACAAAAATATCATTGCCGCTAAGCGGCGCTATGATGAGAACAACTATGCTGAGGTGGTTAGGGTGACCTTTAATGCCAATGCCATCTCATTAGAGCGTATTTTACAGTTTTATTTTGAACAACATGACCCCACCCAAGTCAATAGCCAAGGGAACGACCGAGGTACGCAATATCGCTCGACCATACTCACTTACAGCAACGAGCAAACTGAGCTTGCGCAGCGAGTAAAAGCACAATACCAAGCATTATTGAGCGAGGCGGGCTACGGCAAGATAGCTACGCTCATCAAGCCGCTCGATAAGTTCCATATGGCTGAGCGCTATCATCAAGACTACTTGCGTAAGAATCCCAATGGATACTGTCCGGATCACTCCACCGGTGTGGTGTTTAACGCCAAGGAGATAGAGCACCAAGACAACACTCAGCTGCTTGAGGGCAAACACATTGTCGTTTTAGACTCACCAAACTATTGCCCTTATTGTGAAAAGTTTAAACAAGAGGTGTTGGCAAGTTATCAGGGCACGATTGACGTACATTTACGTTACGCTTCGCAGCTTCAAGGCCTTACCATTACTTCCGAGACTTACGCCACCCCCACCATTTTATTTATAGAAAATGGTCAAGAAGTAGCTGCGCACCAAGGTTATATGTCACCTGAGCTATTCTACAAAGCACTCGGCGCCTTTAAACTGGGTGATTCAGAAGCGTACCGGGTGGCATTCGCCAAAGGGACAGACAGCCGATTTTGTAAGCAATATGAGGTGTTCAAAAACACACCGGACGGAGTGTTTGTTGATAAACTATCAGGGGCACCACTGTTCGATACTCGCGACCGCTTCAATTCCGGCACCGGTTGGTTGTCTTTCACTCAGCCGGTGGCAGGGCAAGTGACTCGTCATCAAGACAATAGCTTCGGTATGCAGCGCATCGAGATCCGCTCCAAGTCGTCGGGCATTCATCTAGGTCATGTGTTTCCCAATGAGGGGCCTGATGGCAAGGCGCGCTATTGTATCAACGCGACGGTGTTAGAGTTTTTGCCTCGCAATGAATTTAACGGGCGTTCGTAACAATGTCTCAGCCACTGCTGTCGAACAGCTTTTTGCGCACCAAGGCTCGATACTCACTGGGGCTTTGCCCCAGCTCTTGACGAAATAGTCGATTAAGAAGAGCTTGATTACCAAAGCCTAATTCCATTGCGATGTCGTTAATCGTTAAGTTCGAGCTGGCGAGCAGCTCTTGAGCGCTTTGAATTTTCAGTTTACGCCAATATTGGTTGGGGCTGAGTCCTGCGGCCTGTTTAAAACGCCGGGTGAGGCTACGCTGAGAAATATCAAAGGAGCTTGCAAGTTCTGTAATACTCAGCTCAGCGCTTAAGTTGTTTTTCATCCAAAATTGGATTTGCGCTATTAGCTCATCAGGGTGGCGTTCATTCATCCCTTCTAAATAACGCTGCTGTTCATAGGGCTTACGGACCTCATGTGAGAAGTTACGCTGCACATGTAAAGCACATGCGCGACCGTAAAGGCTTTCTAATAGATGAACAATCACATCTGCGAGCGCGTTAAGGCTGGCAACACTGTATAGCCCTTCGGCTTGGGTGATGAAGTATTCCGGTTTTAGATCAACCTTGGGGTAGTCACGTTTGAACTGCGCAGCATAATGCCAGTGCGTGGTGGCAGGGTGACCATCCAGCAACCCAGCCTCTGCTAAAAAGCAATTGCCAGTACCCACCCCTATCATGGCTGTGTGCTTGCAGTTCATCGCCCGTAATGCCGTTACCAATGCATTTTGTTGGCGCAATACTGGTCTGGGGTTACGCCACAGGCTCGGTAAAATCAATAAATCACAATGCGAAATATCATCATAGTTACGGCCTGGAAAAAACGGCAATCCGCTGTGTGCGGTAACCGGCTCTCGGTTATGGCTAAGCAGCTCAATACTCAGTGCCCGGCAATTTGGCACATGGCGCTTAGCATAGGCGTAGCCAGCCTGAAGCATCTCAAACGGCAAGGTTAAGCTGGTGGCCAGCATATGCGGATACAGGGCAATCATGACGTTGTAAGGGGGCATACAAAGCTCCGACCACTTAAATTTGGCTATTTTTAATAAATATATGGCCATTAAAGCACAAAGACTAGGTGTAGTTCCACTTACACTAGAGACATATAAAGTCTTAACGTCTTAGAGTTATTATGAAAGCATTACCTGTTATTGTCGCTATGGGCGGCATCAATGCCGCTGGCCGTACTTCGTTTAACCAAGGGTTTCGTCGTGTTGTCCTCGATGCTTTAGGGCAGCAACAGCGCCAAGAAACCTTGCTTGGTCTTGCTGCGCTTATGAATTTGGTGAGTAAGCAAGAAGAGCAATTAGTTGATGGCGATGGAAATACCATTACTCTTGACAATGTTGAGAGCCAGCTTGGCGAACAAATTTTATCGGGTACGCTTATACGTCGCATTGAGGCGACGCACTTTGATGTGGATGCGACTCACTGGCAGCAAAAGTTAACTGGCCACAGCGAACAAGCGATCACCTTTACCACGCGAGCACGGCAACTACCTTCGCCAGTGCCCAGTAACTGGCAAATAACTGAGCTAGAAAAAGGTCAAGTTGAAGTACGTATCAACGGCGAATTTACCTTTAAGCACGATAGTTTCCGAGATAACCCGATTAAAGCGGCAGGGCAATTGCCAACGGGCTTTGATCCGTCGGTGTTATATAACAGCCGTTACCAGCCTCGGGGGCTGCAAGCGACAATTTTTGCAGCCAGTGATGCTATCCATTCCAGTGGCCTTGATTGGCAAAAAGTAATGAGTGCTGTAGCGCCGGATCAAATTGGTACTTACAGTGCCTCGGTAGCGGGGCAGGTCAATAGCGAAGGCTTAGGCGGTCTATTTCGTTCTCGTTTACAAGGTGATCGCGTCAGTACTAAGCAGCTAGCGCTTGGTTTAAACACCATGTCGACGGATTTTATCAATGCCTACGTAACCGGCAGTGTCGGCACGACGTTTACCACCTCGGGTGCCTGTGCCACGTTTTTATACAATCTGCGCGCTGCAGTGAATGATATTACCGCTGGGCGTACGCGTGTGGCCATTGTTGCTTCAAGTGAATGTGCCATCGAGCCGGAGATTATTGAAGGCTTCGGGAATATGGGCGCTTTGGCCAACGATGATAATTTGAAAAAGCTTGATAACAGCGATGAAGTTGATTATCGCCGTACTTCCCGCCCGTTCGGAGACAACTGCGGTTTCACCATAGGTGAGGGGGCACAAGTCACCATTCTTATGGATGATGCCCTAGCCTTGGAGCTGGGGGCGCAAATACGTGGCAGTGTGCCAGAGGTATTTGTAAATGCCGATGGGTATAAAAAGTCAATAACTGCGCCAGGGCCGGGTAATTACATCACTATGGCCAAATCTGTGGCCCTAGCCCAAGCCATGGTCGGCGATGAATCTTTAACACAGCGCAGCTTTGTATTGGCCCATGGCTCAAGTACGCCGCAAAATCGCGTCACTGAGTCTGCTATTTACGACCGTATTGCCAGCGCCTATGGTATTGAGCAATGGCCTATCGTAGCCCCGAAAGCCTATGTGGGCCATACCATCGCGCCAGCCAGTGGCGATCAGCTAGCCTTTGCATTGGGGGTGTTTGATACTAACATCATGCCGGGGATCACGACCATCGATAAAGTGGCTGATGATGTGCACGATGACCGCTTACATATCAGTTTGACCCATCGTCACTGTGAGGCGCAGGACGTTGCCTTTATTAACTCGAAGGGCTTTGGTGGTAACAACGCTACTGCGCCCGTGCTAAGCCCCGAATTGACCAAAAAGATGTTGGCTAAACGTCATGGAGAGCAGGCGATGAGCGAACACCACGGGCGCTTGCAAAGTACCCTTGCTCAGCAGCAAATTTACTGGCAACAAGCACAGCAAGGTGAATTCAACATCATCTATCGCTTTGGTGAAGGACTAATCGATGAGGCAGATATTCACTTTGATCAGCAGCAAATGCGCATTCCCGGGTTTACAAACTCGGTGAAACTTAACATTGAGAACCCTTTTGCAGATATGAAATAGCGCAACTATTACTCATTGATTACGGGCTGCTGCCATAACCCTTGAAAATTTGCGCAATATACCAGCAGGTCACCCAGGTGGCCTGCTTTATCACGGTAAAGCAATTGCCCTGGGCGCAGCCTCTAGCTAAAATACGCGTTTGTCTTTATTGCTCGGTGCGTAGTGAAAAACTCCCTAGAACGTAAAGCGCTGGTGGTGTGTGTCGCTATTGCGGCGATCACCGCGTTATGGCCCCAGGGCCTAAAAACGTTAATTCAACCTGCCATTCAAACAGCGATTGCCTACTTAGGTAGTGGCTTCTTTCTGTTTGTAAACGCGCTCCTGCTTGCTTTGTTGATGTTGTGCTTTAGCCCCTTGGCGGGAAGGAAAATGGGTGGGGCTGATGCCCAAAAAGAGTTTTCCACTTTCGGCTGGTTGGCCATGCTGTTTGCCGCCGGCATGGGCTCGGGGTTGGTTTTTTGGGGCGTCGCTGAGCCGGTATTGCACAGTCATCAAATGCCTCTTAAGCACAGCATGTATCCCGAGCCAGTCGCCGCCAGTATGGCGTTAACTATGCTCAATTGGGGCTTTCATGCATGGGCACTTTACGCGGTATTTGGTTTGATGCTCGGCGGTGTCACGCGGGCGATAAAAAACGCCGATGATCTCAGTGCTCCGGTATTACACGCCTTACCGGGCTCTTTAGGAGTGAAGCATAAAGTACGCATCAAACGAGTTATTTATTTTGTTGCCATTATCGCTATCTTTTTTGGCGTGGTGGGCACCATTGCCAATGCCAGTATGTTATTGAAAAATGGCGTCACCATTAAACTTGAGCATTACGGCTTGAGTTTAAACGCACATTGGGTCGGTGCCTTAATGCTGCTCGCGATCACCGCGTTGTATGTTACTTCAGCTCGTTTTGGGCTGCGCCGTGGTATTCAGGTGCTCAGTAAGTTCAATGTCTATCTAGCGTTTATTATGATGGCGTTGGTAATATTGACGGTGCCGCTAACGCCTATTTTGAGCACTTTGTGGAATGGTCTAAAAGAGTACCTGCTGCTGGTGGTTTCAGGTGCATGGCAGTTTGACTCGCAATTAAAAGATGCTGATTGGGCCTCAACCTGGACCTATAATTACTATTTTTGGTGGTTGGCGTGGGGGCCCTTTGTAGGGCTGTTTTTAGCGCGTATATCTCGAGGTCGACCGCTATGGCAATACATTCTCGGTGTGACTATTATCCCAACTATGGTCAGCTTAGTGTGGTTCAGCGTATTAGGGGGCTCAGCACTGGCATTGGATAGCCAGACCCAAGCGGATTTAGCTGCCGTGATCAGCGCCGATTACACTCAAGGTGTGTTTATTTTCTTCTCGCAACTCGGTGGCGTTGGTGAACTATTGGCGTGGCTCAGTTTGTTATTACTCATGGTGTTTGTGGCCACCAGTGCCGATTCTGCGCTGCTGGTGATCCGCCAGCTCTGTGAAAGCGTGCACTCGCGCGCCTCACTTATTTTATGGTCATCAGCGATGGCGGTGATAAGCCTCGCATTGCTGCTTATTGCCGATGAACCGCTTAACCGCAATATTGCGGTGATTGGTGGTATTCCTTTTTTACTGATCTTTATTGTGCAACTTGTGGGGTTTATTCGCGCCTTTACCCAAGAGTTGCTTGACGACTCGCAGCAACACCCTCCCGAGTAATGACACTCAGGAGAGGGTTGGAATTAAGCTAAGTGCTTGGCGTGAAAACGCAAATGTTGATCAATAAAGCTGCTAATAAAGAAGTAGCTATGATCGTAGCCGGGATGTTGCTCGAGAATAAGCTCAATGCCCGCTTCATCAGCGCTTGCTTGCAGCAGCTCAGGTTTAAGCTGCTGTTGCAGAAAATCGTCCGCCAACCCCTGACTGATCAGGAGCGGGGGACACTGCTCGGCGTTAGTATCTGCCAGTAGTAAGCTACTGTCATATTCGCGCCACGTCTGCTTATCATTGCCCAAATAGCCGGCTAAGGCTTTTTCACCCCAAGGACACCGAGTGGGGCTCGCTATCGGTGCAAAGGCACTGATACTGGCAAACTTATCGCTATTACGCAGCCCTAATACCAAGGCGCCGTGACCGCCCATGGAGTGGCCGCTGATGCTTTGCTTACCACTAACCGGGAAATGCTCGTTAATAAGCGCCGGTAGTTCCTCATTGATATAATCATACATCTGGTAGTGCTGATCATAAGGGGCTTGCGTGGCATTAACGTAAAACCCAGCACCCAGGCCGAAATCATAGGCCCCTTCTTTATCGTCCGCAACTTGCTCGCCACGAGGGCTGGTATCAGCGGCAACGATAATAAGACCAAGCTCAGCAGCACTTTTGAATGCTGCTGCTTTTTGCATAAAGTTCTCATCGCTGCAGGTTAAACCGGAAAGCCAATACAGCACAGGCGCGCGCTGACTTTCATCCACTCCGGGTGGTAAATAGATAGCGAACGTCATCGTGCAGTTGTTGACGGCAGATTCATGGCGGTAGCGTTTATGCCAACCGCCGTGAACCTTGTTCTTTGAGATCAGTTCAAGGCTCATAGTACCCTCTACTTATCAAAATGGATGACGCTGCGAATGCTCTTGCCTTGATGCATCAGATCAAACGCCTCATTGATATCCTCAAGGCCCATGGTGTGGGTTATGAAATCATTGAGAGCAAATTCGTTGTTTAAGTAACGCTCTACAATTTCTGGTAACTCTGAGCGTCCCTTAACGCCACCAAAGGCACTACCGCGCCATACACGACCGGTAACCAATTGGAAAGGACGGGTAGAAATCTCTTGTCCAGCACCGGCAACACCAATAACTACGGACTCACCCCAGCCTTTATGACAGCACTCTAGAGCACTGCGCATAACATTGACGTTACCAATACACTCAAACGAGAAATCAACGCCGCCGTCGGTCATCTCGACAATGACTTCTTGGATAGGCTTGTCGTAATCATTGGAATTAACCAAGTCAGTGGCCCCCAGTTTTTCTGCCAGGGCGAACTTGCTCTCGTTGATATCAATGCCGATAATACGGCTTGCACCGGCCATTTTCGCGCCAATGATGGCTGACAAGCCAATGCCACCGAGACCAAAAATAGCGACGGTATCACCCGGCTGTACTTTTGCAGTATTGAGCACCGCACCCATCCCGGTGGTGACGCCGCAACCAAGTAAACACACTTCTTCCAAAGGCGCTTCTTTATTCACTTTTGCTAATGAGATTTCCGGTAAAACCGTGTACTCCGAAAAGGTAGAGGTGCCCATGTAGTGATAAATTGGCTCACCGTCTTTATAAAAGCGTGTGGTGCCATCTGGCATCAGGCCTTTACCTTGGGTTTCGCGAATTTTCTGACATAGGTTGGTTTTGCCAGAAGTACAGAATTTACACTCACCACACTCTGGCGTATAAAGTGGAATAACATGATCGCCTACCGCCACACTGGTGACTCCTTCGCCGATGGCTTCAACAACACCGCCTCCTTCATGGCCCAAAATGGCAGGGAATATACCTTCTGGATCTTCACCAGAAAGAGTGAATGCGTCAGTGTGGCATACGCCAGATGCATGGACTTTAACCAGCACCTCACCGGCCTTGGGCATCATGACATCCACTTCTTCAATTTTAAGTGGTTGCTTTGGACCCCAGGCTACAGCAGCTTTTGATTTAATAAATTCGGCCATTTTTGTGTTCCCGTTTATGTAAAAGTGGTGAAATTATTACACAATATGATACTTTTTGGCCCAGATTAATATACTTTTACACAGAGGTAATAATGCGCTGGCAAGGTATGGTCGAGTTTGTCGCTGCTGCGCAAGCGGCTTCTTTCACTCAAGCAGCCAAACAACTAGGCACATCCGTGGCGCATATAAGCCGCTCGGTAAGTGCTTTGGAGGAGTACTACAATACTCAGCTGTTTATCCGCAGCACACGTAAAGTGGTGCTAACGCAGCAAGGTGAGCTGTTGTTGCATCATGCTAAAAAGGCGCAAGCGGTACTGGAGCAAGGGGAGTGGGCTCTCAAAGAGCAACAAGCGCAGCCCAGTGGGCAACTTAAAATTACCGCACCGGTGATGTTTGGTGAGCAATTTATTATGCCCTTGGTGCATCGATTTATGGCTAAATACCCCAAAGTGAGCGTCAATATGATGCTCAGTAACCAATCTCTAGATTTGATATCAGAACATATCGACTTGGCCATCCGTATCGGTGAACTGGCTGATTCCAACCTCACCGCACGGCGCATTGGTGCCCGCGCTGTAGTGGTTTGTGGCGCACCTTCATACCTTGAGCAGCAGGGGGAGCCTTATGCTTTAAGCGAACTCAACTATCATCACTGCCTGGTTGGTCATTCGGATTATTGGCGCTTTGCTGAGCAACAACGGGCGCGCCATGTGAAAATCAGTAAAACCCGGCTGCGTTGTAATAGCGGTTGGGCACTAGCGGATGCCGCCAAGCAAGGACTAGGATTGGTGCAACTGCCTGATTACTACGTGCGCAGCGATTTACAACAGGGGCGTTTGCATGAGGTACTGCAACCATTTGCGATACGCAAAGAGCCCATTTGGGCCGTCACCCCGGCTAACCTTTACTTGGCGAATGCCACCAAAACCTTGCTAGACTACTTTGCCGATCACCTCAGTGAAACGCTCAAGCCTAATTTTTAAGCCCAGCTCTGTGTAAACACAGGCGATGGCCGCGTTGGGATACCTATTCGCTGGCCCCTGTGTTAGCATCATCGCTTTGCAATTGGACTGTTAACCTGTTGATGTATAAGCCTGTCAGTTTATTTATTGGCCTGCGATATTCGCGACTCTCCAAAGGCAGTGCCTTTGTGTCTTTTGTGTCGTTTTTCTCCATCGCTGGCATCGCCTTAGGGATCACCGCCTTGTTTACGGTTATGTCGGTGATGGATGGCTTTGAAAACAACCTCAAACGCTCAATGTTATCGATGATCCCTCATCTGCAAATCGATATGCAGCAACGCAATGAAGCGCAGCAACAAGCACTGCTGACAAGGTTGCAGCAAATGCCTGAAGTTAAGGCTATCAACCGTTACCATCAAGCGCAGGCGATTGTGCAAAGTGGCGCCGATATCCAAGGTGTATTGCTGCAAGCTCCCTATGAAGCGCTTCCCGAGCATGTCACTGAACATGTTGAAGTAGGCGATAGTAGGCAGGTTTTTGCCCAGCGCTACACCATCGCCATTAGCCGTTACCTTGCTCGTTCTTTACAAGTGGGGCTAGGAGACACGTTGCGCGTGACCATTCCCAGTGTCTCGACCTATACCCCCATGGGGCGCATTCCCGCACAGCGATTGTTTACCATTAACGCCATCTATCGCACCGGATCTGAGCTTGATATGCATACCTTATTTACCTCCGGCGAATCATTACAACGCGTGATGCGCATCCGAGAGCAAGCGCACGCGCCATTAGAAGTGATGCTCAAGGACCCTTTCTTAGTGGATGAGGTGCTACGTAAACTCCCCATCGACCAGCGTGAAGGCATAACCGACTGGCGGCAAAGTCAGGGAAGCCTGTTTTCAGCAGTGGCAATGGAAAAGCGTATTATGAGCCTACTGCTAGGACTGATTATATTGGTGGCAGTGTTTAACATTGTTTCGTCGTTGACCATGATGGTGCGAGAAAAACAAGGTGAAGTCGCTATTTTGCAAACATTAGGGCTTAACTATCGTCAAGTGGCTCGCGTGTTTATGGTTCAGGGTATGTACAACGGTGTAGTGGGTAGCATTATCGGCGCCGTATTGGCACTGTTGGTGGTGAGTAATTTGAATACCCTTTTAACGAGTATAGGAATCCAGCTTCTAGGGCAGCAGGAGCTGCCCGTGGTGGTATCCTCTATTAATTTATTAGCGATTGTTGCCGGAGCAATTTTTATGAGCTTTTTAGCAACGCTATACCCAGCAAAAAAAGCGGCGCAGGTCCGCCCGGCAGAGGTTCTACGATATGAGTAATGCAGTATTACGCTGTGAAAGCCTAATCAAAACATATGCCGATGCAGCAGAAGAGATTACTGTTTTAAAAGGCATCGATTTATCTTTAGAGCGCGGCGAAAGTGTTGCCATTGTTGGCGCCTCTGGGTCTGGAAAAAGCACTTTGCTGCATATTCTTGGCACCTTAGATGTACCAAGTAGCGGCCAATTACGTATTTGTGATACCGATGTTGCGGCGCTTAGCCGTAAGCAACAGGCCCAATTTCGTAACAAGCACCTCGGTTTTATTTATCAGTTTCATCACCTATTAATGGAGTTTACCGCACTTGAAAATGTCGCTATGCCACTGCTTATCGCTGGGGTCAACGCTAAACAAGCCCAGCAAAAGGCAGCAGCTATGCTTGAGCGCGTTGGCCTCTCACACCGCTTGAGCCACAAGCCCGCCAAGCTATCCGGCGGAGAGCGCCAACGAGTTGCTATTGCTCGGGCCATCGTTAACGAGCCTGCCTTAGTCTTGGCCGATGAGCCCACAGGTAATTTAGACAAACATAATGCCCAGCGTATTTATGAACTTATTGCTCAGTTACAACAAGATTTAGGAACCAGCTTTGTGGTGGTAACCCATGATTTGGAGTTAGCAGGGAAGTTGAGTCGCCAGGTGGAACTTGATGAAGGGGTGCTTCATGAATCTGTGGTGGGCAAAGCACAATGAATGCCCTACAGCTAAGCTACCAACTTGCGCGGCGGTTTCGTAAATCTCAGCATCACTCTGGATTTATGGGCTTTATGGCGAAAAGCTCCAGTCTTGGCATTATCCTCGGTGTGGCGGTACTGATATTAGCGCTCTCGGTGGTTAATGGGTTTCAGCTGCAGTTGGTAGAGCGGCTGCTAGCCTTGGTGCCCCATGTAGAGTATGTCGCCGCTGATACCCCTATTGATAACTGGCAAGCGAAACGCAAGCAACTAGCAGAGCAGGATGCGGTAGCCAGCGCGGCGCCTTTTGTTGCTGCCAATGCTATGGCGCAATATCGAGGTGAACTTGCCGCCGCTCAGCTTCGGGGGATTGTGCCGGAGTTTGAAAGCCAAGTATCAATCGCCGATGACTTTATTGATGGTAAACCTTTAGCACAACTCGCAGGCAATGAGCTTATTATCGGCCAGCAGCTAGCAAAACAACTGGCGGTTAATATTGGTGATGATATCACTTTGCTAATGAGTGATGTGACGAATAAAAGCAAAGGACTGTCTGCACCGATCCGCATACAAGGTCGGGTAGTGGCCATGCTAAACAGCCATGGGCCGCTTGATAAGCAATTGATTTACCTGCCTATGTCTAGGTTGCAGTCTGCTTTTTCAATGGCCGACCATCAGGTCACAGGGCTAAGAGTAACACTGCATGATGTCTTTGCCGCGCAAACTCAGGCAATGGCCATAGGCCGTACACTCAGTGATTATGTGTACGTCAATAGCTGGATAAGAACCCAAGGCAGCCTCTATGCGGACATTCAAATGGTTCGCACTATTGTGTATTTAAGCGTCTTTTTGATCATCGCGGTGGCGAGCTTTAATATCGTTTCGTCGCTGTTTATGGAAGTAAAAGAAAAACAAAGCGCCATCGCTATATTGCGCACCATGGGGGCCAGTGACTTTGTGATTATGCATGCATTTTTGCTGCAAGGTGTGGTGTCAGCGCTGTTCGCGATTATAGTGGGTATTGTTATCGGCGTACTGTTAGCCATGAACATCACCGAACTTTTTGCTTGGTGGAGTGCCTTTATCGGTGAGAACAAGCTGGCTGGGGTCTACTTTATCGACTTTTTACCTTCGCAAATCCATTGGCAGGATATTGTTGCTATTGCTGTGATTGCCCTTGTGATCACTGTTTTAGCCTCTATATACCCAGCTTGGCAGGCCAGCAAAGTGGACCCAGCTAAAGTACTTGGCAATTAACGGCAAAATCCGTCGTAGCTCTTGCAACACGCAGTGGTAATTCGTAAAGTGAAGCCAGCGTTAACAGATAAAAAAGTAGTAACATGTCAGAACAACAAGAACAGCAAAAAGAACAAGAAATTCGCGAATTCCAACGCCACTGTTTCCAAAGTGCGCAAAAGCACTTAGCAGAGAAGGGCATTATGCCTAAATCGGTTGTCGACAAAGACAGTCGATTCCTCGCCCCTTTGTGTGCAGTGTGGAAATTTAGAGCGCAAAACGGCAAAACCTATTGGGTGATCACAGGGCGCTTGCCTGCTGATCATGTTGAGGTTACAGCAGCCACCAACGCACGTGAAGCAATGCGCTATTTCTCGTTGCAGTGGCAAATGCAAGCTGAGCAGCTACTCAATAGCCAAAACTTAGATAAAACCCAACACGACTTTGCACAACTGCTAATCAAGCGCGCTCACGGCTTGTATGAGCTGTGTGACAAAGACGCGTTATGGGTTAATGAACCATCGTAAAAGGGCTTGAATCACATTGTGCAATAGGGCATTGCAGGCGTTGCCTTGGAATGCCCGCCTCCATAAACACGCACCCACACGGCGAGAAACCCTTGTTCTTAAAGCGCTCGACTTCATCGAGTAAGCAGTTAATGCATATCGACTCTAAACCATTACTGGCCGCGTTGCTCAGTATGAAAGTGAGCATTTGCGAGTAAATGCCTCGGTTCCGATGGGGCGGTAGCACGGCTATTCGGCCAAGTAAGCCATCTTTACATAGCCGCGCAGTGGCAACGGGTTCGCCGTTATCTGCATAGGCAATAAAGTGCAGGGCGGTTGTATCGCGGCCATCAAACTCGATGGCCTTTGGTATATTCAGCTCACACACAAAAACCCTTTCGCGAATTTGCCTTATTGGGTTGTCTTGTGATCCCCAGTCGACTTGGTGGATCTGATAGGACATACACCCTCCTATTCACTGTACCAGTATCCCTCATTGATCAGTGTAGACAAGGTTTGTCGAAAAAGTAAACAATTTAACGCAGGCTCAAGTACAGATGTGCAGATGCTTTGCTGATCACACAAGGCTCGTATAACGCCTAGATGCTCAATTGGAAGGGAAAAGCTGTGCCCCTCGACAAATAATATCACCGCGTTATCGCGAGTAATGTATAGGGCTCGTAAGCCTCCTGCCTTGTATAAATGCGGATAATCGCTCACATAGTCGCAAATAGTATCTGCGCACATGGCGGGTTCAACAGGGAGTAAGTCTTTGTCATGTTTAGGTTGGCTCAACGTTTCGCCAATAAAGCGCAAAAACACCTTATCGTCATCGATTACCTGATGCATTAGCGCACGTAGGGTGTCGAGCTCGTGTGTTTGAAGTTGGCCTAGGCTGCTACGAATTGCCAGTTCTGGGTCGCCATAGCGATGTTGACCTAGGTCGTGATCGATAAGGTGATCGGCAAAGGCACTCATTAAATCAACTTGGTTGGGAGCGCGAAAACCCACCGAGTAGTTCAGTGAGGGGGCCACGGCATAGCCTTCGTGCGGTGCATTCGGGGGAATATAGAGAATATCGCCAGGCTCTAGTTGCACATCAATAACGGCCTCAAAGGGGTCGACTTGTAATAATCCCTTATTAGCACTGAATTGACGTAGGTTCTTATTGACCTCGCCAACGCGCCAATGGCGTTGCCCTTGCCCTTGAATAATGAACACATCATACTGATCTAAATGCGGACCAACACCGCCGCCTGGGGTAGAGTAACTAACCATTAAGTCATCAATACGCCAGTTCGGAATAAATCGAAATGGTTCCAGCAATTGACTTGCCTCAGGATGCCAGTGATCCACCGCCTGCACTAGCAAGGTTGAGTCAGACTCGCCAAGGGCGCTAAAGTCTTCAAAAGGACCATTTTGACATTGCCAACTGCCATCATTGGTGACAATCCGTGATTCAATCCCTTCTTCCATAGCAAGCCCGGCAAGCTCTTCGGGTGAAAGTGGGTCATTGAAATCAGTAAAGCCCGCTTTTATCAGCAAGGGCTTCTTTTGCCAGTAGTGTTGCAAAAACTGTTCTTGAGTCAGCTCATTGATTGTTAAGCTATACATAGTTTCTCCCAATAAAAAAGCGAAAGGGCAGCCCTTTCGCTTTTATGTTATCACTGTCGATGGATTTATAGGTTGTCTACAAATTCAACGGCACGGCCAATGTAATTTGCCGGTGTTAATTCTTTTAGTTGCGCTTTGATTTGCTCAGGTAACGCTAGGGTGTCGATAAACTCGGCCATAGCGCCTTGGTCTACACGTTTACCTCGAGTCAGCTCTTTAAGCTTTTCATACGGTTTTTCAATGCCGTATTTACGCATTACGGTTTGAATCGGCTCAGCAAGCAGCTCCCAGTTTTGGTCGAGCTCAGCCAATAGGCGCTCTTCGTTCACTTCTAGCTTGCTTACACCTTTTAACGTTGCTTGGTAGGCAATCAAGGTATAACCCATGCCCACACCTAAGTTACGTAATACGGTTGAGTCGGTGAGGTCACGCTGCCAACGAGAAATTGGTAGTTTTTGCGCTAGGTGGGCGAAAATCGCGTTGGCGATGCCAAGGTTACCTTCGGAGTTTTCAAAATCAATCGGGTTCACTTTATGCGGCATGGTTGATGAGCCAATCTCGCCGGCAATGGTCTTTTGCTTAAAGTGGTTTAGAGCAATATAACCCCACACATCACGGTCAAAGTCGATGATAATGGTGTTGAAGCGGGCAACGGCATCAAACAGCTCGGCAATATAGTCATGCGGTTCGATTTGTGTTGTAAAGGCATTCCAGCTTAGGCCTAAGCTTGTAACAAAACGCTCGGCGTGGCTGTGCCAATCGTAATCAGGGTAAGCACTTAAGTGAGCGTTATAGTTACCGACTGCGCCATTGATCTTGCCAAGCAATTCAATGCTCGCAACCTGATCACGTTGGCGTTTTAAGCGCATATAAACATTGGCAAACTCTTTACCCATGGTCGAAGGCGAAGCAGGCTGACCGTGAGTACGGGTCATCATCGCCACCGATTTGTACTCAACCGCTTTGGCTTTAATAGCCTCAAGCAGTTGATCCATGTAAGGGAGTAATACGGTATCGCGGGCTTCACGCAGCATTAAACCATGAGATAGGTTGTTAATGTCTTCCGAGGTGCAGGCGAAGTGGATGAACTCGTTGATGGCGTTAAGCTCAGCGTTATCAGCCACTTTTTCTTTTAGTAAATATTCAACGGCTTTAACATCATGGTTGGTGGTGCGCTCGATATCTTTGACACGCTGTGCGTCTTGCTCGTTGAAATTGGCTACAATGCCATCGAGGAGTGCATTGGCTTCGCTACTTAAAGCCGGAACTTCAGTGATCTGCTCGGCAGCAGCAAGAGCTTGTAACCAACGTACTTCTACCTGTACGCGGTATTTGATCAGGCCGTATTCACTAAAAATGCTACGTAATTCGCTGGTCTTGCTACCGTAGCGCCCATCTACCGGAGAGATCGCGGTTAACGCTGAAAGCTCCATATTAACTCCTAAGTTTTACGTTTGAACGATAATGTCTATGTGTACGCCACCGGGGCGGCGCTGGGGTTTAAAGTTGTTCTTTGGCCAATGCCAACATCTTGCGCTTGGCAAAAATAAAATGCCGCCGTTTACCGCCTAACTGGCGCCACAACACCGCCGCGCGAATACCGGCTAATAGCAGGGCGCGAATACGGCTTTGGATGCTGCTTTGTTTGAGTAGTTGAGGCTGACCAAATACTTGAATACGTTGCCCAAGGGGGCTTATTACCGTCGCATATGTCTCGGCAAAAGCGGCAATAATGGACTCATCCATTAGCTCTAAGTGAGTCAGCTTATTTTTAGTGGTTTGAATTTCACTACCCAATTTATTCAACGCCTCAGGCTTGGAGGCTAAGATGCGCTCGAGCTGAATTAAGCCACCGACATATTTTACGAGTTCGACATTTTTCTCGGTGCCGGCACTTAGCTGAGCCACCAGGGCGCGATAGCCGCTGTATAGCTCGCGACGAGAGCCGTATACATCTTCGACGTTATCCGGGTCGGTAACTACCAGCGAATTGAGCAGGGGTTCGATATCACTTTGCTGGGCTTGGCCATACTTAGCGAGCTTTTGTACTTGAATGGCCACTTGGCACATAGCGGCTAGGGCCATGATCTGATTGGCATTCATATTATTTAATCACCGAGTCGATAATGCCGCCACCTAGGCACACATCTCCGTCATAAAAGACCGCCGATTGACCGGGTGTTACCGCTTTTTGCGGCTCATCGAACAGCACGCGTGCGACGCCGTCTTCACCAGCGACCACGGTGCAGGGGATATCTTGTTGGCGATAGCGGGTTTTTACCGTAAGTCGGCATGTGCCCTTAGGCCCGATGCGATCAACCCAATGCAGTTGATTGGCGTTTAAGCCGTTGCTAAATAGCCGTGGATGATTTTTGCCTTGGCCAACGATAAGCACGTTGCGCTCAATGTCTTTATCGACCACATACCAAGGCTCTCCTGAACCTTCTTTTAAACCGCCTATATGCAAACCTTTACGTTGTCCTAGAGTGTGATACATCAACCCTTCATGCTCGCCGACAACTTCACCTTCGGTGTCTTCAATGTTACCGGGTTGGGCGGGCAAGTAACGCTGTAGAAAGTCTTTAAATTTGCGCTCGCCGATGAAGCAAATACCGGTGCTGTCTTTTTTATCGTGGGTGACTAGGCCTTGTTGCTCAGCGATGGCACGCACTTGTGGCTTGGGAATATCACCGACCGGGAAGAGGGTTTGCGCGATATGTTCATGACTCAACGTATACAAAAAGTAGCTTTGGTCTTTATTGTCGTCTTCGCCGCGCAGCATAACAAACTTATCACCGCGTTGCTCACGGCGCACATAATGACCTGTGGCAATATAATCGGCGCCTAAGGCTTCTGCAGCAAACTCTAAAAAGGCTTTAAATTTGATTTCTTTATTGCACATGATATCTGGGTTCGGGGTACGTCCTGCCTTGTATTCGGCTAAGAAGTACTCGAACACGTTATCCCAGTATTCGGCAGCGAAGTTGACCGTATGCAGCTCAATTCCCAGCTTTTCACATACCATTTCCGCATCTTTTAAATCTTCGGCGGCGGCACAATATTCGTCATTGTCGTCTTCTTCCCAGTTTTTCATAAACAAGCCTTCCACTTGGTAGCCTTGCTCTTTTAATAGGTATGCTGAGACGGAGGAATCCACACCGCCGGACATGCCGACGATGACTTTTATTTGGCTGTTATCGGTCATAAAAACTGAAAATAACTATCACGTTGCTACTAAGGCGCGGATTATACCACGCTTACATAAGGGCTTGAAGTACTGCTGCGCGCTTAGTCTTGACAATGACGCAGATATTCTAAGGGTAAAACAGGGCGGTTTTGGGCGTCATCAATGCATGTTAACACGATGCTCGAACGCAATGGCTGCTCCTTGATTTGCGCTATGTTCAGCCAGTGGCAGGCAATAATATCGCTATCTTGGGGAGCGGTTTCACTTGCTTCATCGAGCTCAGCAAAAAAGCAAAATCGCAAATAATGGGTGCCATTGCGCGCTTGTAGACTGTAAATACCCACCAGGCCTTGCGGCGCGAGGTTGAGCCCTGTTTCTTCCAATAACTCGCGCTGCGCTGCTGCAATTAAGCTTTCGTTCGCTTCCAAATGGCCCGCTGGTTGATTCAATACACGCTGGCCGGTGCTTTTATCGCGCTCTTCTACCAGTAAATAGCGCTCTGCGCACTTTACGATCATGGCGACCGTGACATTTGGCTTATGCATAAGGGCGCAGTTCCTGATACTGGCCGGGTTGTAACTCACCCAATTGATACTCACCTATACTGGCTCTTACCAACCTAAGGGTGGGGTGGCCCACATGGGCGGTCATACGCCTTACTTGGCGGTTACGCCCTTCACTGATAGCAATTTGCAGCCAGGTAGTGGGCACACTTTTGCGCTCACGAATAGGCGGGTTGCGAGGCCAAAGGTGAGGTGGCTCGGCTATCACACTTACCTTGGCAGGGCGGGTCAGACCATCTTTTAATTCGACCCCGGTTCGTAGTGCCTTGAGCGCTTCTTTACTGACTGCGCCTTCGACTTGGGCCCAATAGGTTTTAAAGGTGTTTTTTTTCGGATTGGCCAGTTGATGTTGTAACTTACCGCAGTTAGTCAGCAGTAGCAGGCCTTCAGAGTCTCTATCTAGGCGACCAGCGGCATACACATGTTTAATTGGAATAAAATCCGCCAGGGTTTGCCGTTTTTCAGCGTCGGTGAATTGGCTAAGCACATCGAAAGGCTTATTAAACAGCACGACTTTTACTTGCTCTTTCGGCAACGGGGGCTTACTGGCTTTTTTCGGGCGCGTGCGCGCATGGCCGGTTGCGCTTTTAAATCCACGTGGTTGTTTCATCAATGTTAGTTTTTCCAATAAAAAAGGCACCCATTATGGGTGCCTTCCAATGCATTAATGGCGATTACTTAAGTTTAGCTAGAATCGCGTTAAATGTCTCGCTTGGACGCATCGCGCCGAAGGCAAGTTTTTCATTTGGCTGGTAATAACCACCAATGTCCATGGCTTTACCTTGGGCACCGTTAAGCTCATCCATAATCTTCTGCTCGTTGCTACGCAAATCACCTGCAATTTCTGTGAAACGTGCTTTTAGATCAGCATCGTCATCTTGAGCTGCAAGCGCTTCGGCCCAGAACAGCGTTAGGTAGAAGTGGCTACCACGGTTATCGATTTCACCCACTTTACGAGACGGTGATTTGTTTTCATCTAAGAACTTCGCTGTTGCTGCATCTAACGTATCGGCGAGCACTTGTGCCTTGGCATTGTCAAAGCGACCGCTTAGGTGCTCGTATGATGCTGCCAGCGCAAGGAATTCACCTAAAGAATCCCAACGTAAGTGGTTTTCTTTTTGGAATTGCTGCACGTGCTTAGGTGCACTACCGCCGGCGCCAGTTTCAAACAGACCGCCGCCATTCATTAATGGAACGATAGACAGCATTTTAGCACTGGTTCCCAACTCTAGAATCGGGAATAGGTCAGTTAGGTAGTCACGCAATACGTTACCGGTAACGGAAATGGTGTCTTTACCGTCTTTGATACGCTCTAATGAGAACTGCGTTGCCGCGACTGGGTCCATGATACGAATATCTAGGCCGTCAGTATCGTGCTGAGGTAAATAGGTGTTCACCTTTTTGATTAGCTCTGCGTCATGGGCACGGTTTTCATTCAACCAGAGTACCGCAGGGGTGTTTGACGCGCGTGAACGATTCACTGCTAGTTTAACCCAGTCTTGGATAGGCGCGTCTTTAACCTGACACATACGCCAAATATCACCGGCTTCAACATCGTGCTCGATTAAGGTGTGACCGTTCGCATCGACAACGCGTACTTTACCGGCTGATTTAATCTCAAACGTTTTATCGTGTGAGCCATACTCTTCTGCTTTTTGCGCCATCAAGCCGACGTTAGGTACGCTGCCCATGGTGCTTGGGTTAAATGCGCCGTGCTTTTTACAAAACTCAACGGTTGCATCGTATACGCCAGAGTAGCTGCGATCTGGGATAACAAATGCGGCGTCTTGCAACTGGCCATCGGCGTTCCACATTTGGCCTGACGAACGAATAGCAGCTGGCATTGACGCGTCAATGATCACATCGCTGGGTACATGTAAGTTGGTGATGCCTCGGTCTGAGTCAACCATGGCTACGCGTGGGCGCTTGTCATACACGGCCATAATGTCCGCTTCAATTTCTTTGCGCTTGGCTTCATCAAGGTTTTCGATACGTGCATATACATCGCCAATACCGTTTTTGACGTCTACGCCTAACTCATTGAAGAGCTCACCGTGCTTGTCGAAAACGTCTTTGTAGAACACCTTAACCGCGTGGCCGAAGATAATTGGGTCAGACACTTTCATCATAGTGGCTTTCATGTGCAGCGAGAACAACACGCCTTGCTCTTTCGCAGCATCAATTTGTTCGCCAATAAAGGCCTGTAATTTTGCTGCGCTCATGCGTGAGCCATCAATAATTTCGCCATCAAGTAATTTTACTTCCGGCTTCAATACGGTGGTGTTACCTGCACCGTCAACATGCTCGATACGCACGCTAGTGGCTTTATCAACGGTCACTGACTGCTCAGAGCCGAAGAAATCGCCGTCTTGCATTGACGCGACACGTGACTGTGAATCTTTGCTCCATGCACCCATTGAATGTGGGTTTTTGCGAGCGTATGCTTTTACAGAAGAAGGCGCACGACGATCTGAGTTACCTTCACGTAATACAGGGTTTACCGCACTGCCTTTTACTTTGTCATAACGTGCTTTAACGTCTTGTTCTTGCTCGTTCTTTGGCTCATCTGGGTAATCTGGAAGGGCATAACCCTGCGCTTGTAACTCTTTAACAGCCGCTTTCAGCTGTGGAATTGAGGCACTGATGTTAGGCAATTTGATAATGTTTGCTTCAGGTGTTTTTGCCAACTCACCTAATTCGGCAAGTGCATCGCCAATGCGCTGATCTTCGTTTAGGAAATCGGGAAATAGCGCAATGATGCGCCCCGCTAGCGAGATATCACGGGTTTCTACCTCAACGCCCGCAGCTTTGGAATAGGCTTCAATAACAGGTAGGAGTGAGTAGGTAGCCAGGGCTGGCGCCTCATCAGTTTTTGTATAAATGATTTTCGAGGTCATTTTGTGTCCTAATTTATCGTTGTATCGTATCGACCGCTTTTAAAGTCTAGTTTAGCGCGGCCAACTCGTGCTGTTACTGTATGGCAGTGTAACAAGCTAAACAGAAAAGCTCCATTCACCTAGACGTTAGGGCGATTAGAAAAAATTCAAGTAATGTTTACACAAATGAACGAATTTTACGGTAAATAAAAATGAGGGAGGGGTCAGGGGGAAATCAAAGCGAGCCGAAATACTGCAAAGCCCGCTCTTCGATGTACTGTTTAATGTCTGCGTACGCTTCAAAAGCACTTAGGTCTTTCCGCATTAAAGCGGTTCAGAGCCATCAGTTGGTGCAATATTGGTTGCGTGCAGGCCTTTAGGCCCTTGTTGCAGTTCAAACGTAACATCTTGGCCAGCTTTCAGTGTTTTATATCCGTCCATCTGAATAGTGGAATAGTGGGCAAAGATATCTTCTTCGCTACCATCTTCCTGGATAAAACCGAACCCTTTGGCGTTGTTGAACCATTTGACTTTTCCACAAGCCATACTTCTACATCCTTCTATAAGTTGACTAATTTAGTTAATCTAAACCTGATAGTTTGTTAGACTGGCGAATGAATAGCCAGTCCACGTTTGACTGTAGTTTATTTGGTCATTCAGTCAAGTTTTTTGTGCATTTTTTTAACAGTTTATTTATTTTTGATTTCAGGTTTGCTTGAGATCTAGAGACAAGACTATATTTAGATATGAGTGGAATGAAAGATTCAGGTGTTGTAGAACGTAGTCGTGACGAGCAAAAGCAGAAGCTGCAGCCACCGCGCAAGTTTAAGGTAATCTTAAATAACGACGACTACACGCCCATGGACTTCGTTATTGAAGTGTTAGTAACGTTTTTCAATATGGATAGCGAAAGAGCAACAGACGTGATGCTCAAGGTCCATCACGAGGGTAAAGCGGTTTGCGGTATCTACCCTGCAGATATTGCCCATACCAAAACAGAGCAGGTTAACCGCTACGCCCGTGACCATGAGCATCCACTGCTTTGCAGTTGTGAGCAGGAATAAAAGTTTGAAAGTTTTGGGGGTTGCCAATGCTAAATAAAGATCTAGAGATTACCTTGAACAACGCGTTCAAAGAAGCCCGCACACGCCGCCATGAGTTTATGACGGTGGAGCATTTGCTGCTGGCATTACTAGATAATCCATCCGCGAATGAAGCCCTCATTGCCTGCGGTGTTGACTTGAGTTTGTTGCGTAACGAATTATCTGAGTTTATTGATGAAACAACGCCGGTCATCTCAGATCTTGAACAAGAACGGGAAACCCAGCCAACACTCGGTTTTCAGCGTGTTTTACAGCGTGCCGTGTTTCATGTGCAGTCGTCTGGGAAAAGTGAAGTCACAGGCGTCAACGTGCTGGTCGCTATTTTCTCTGAGCAAGAGAGCCAAGCCGTTTACTTATTGAAGAAAAACGACGTTAATCGCCTTGATGTAGTGAACTTTATCTCCCACGGCATTTCGCGCATGGACGACGAGGGTGAAGAACTCGGTGATCATGAAGAAATTCACGAAGAGATGGGTGGTGAAGCGTCGGAAGAGCAAAATATTCTCGACAAATACACCACTAACCTCAACGTGCAGGCAGAAAAAGGGCAGGTAGACCCGCTGATCGGTCGCGATCAAGAAGTGGAGCGTACTGTTCAAGTGTTGTGCCGGCGCAAAAAGAATAACCCGTTGTTGGTCGGCGAAGCCGGCGTGGGTAAAACGGCCATAGCCGAAGGGCTGGCCTATCGTATCATCCACAATGAGGTCCCTGAGGTTATCGCCGATGGCGTGGTTTACTCCCTTGATATGGGGGCCTTGCTTGCTGGTACTAAGTACCGGGGTGATTTTGAAAAACGTCTAAAGAGTTTGCTCAAACAGCTTCAAAAAGAACCTGGGGCTATTCTCTTTATTGATGAAATTCACACCATTATTGGTGCCGGCGCAGCATCGGGCGGCGTCATGGATGCATCGAATTTAATTAAGCCATTGCTTTCAAGTGGCGAGCTTCGCTGCATGGGGTCGACGACCTATAACGAGTTTAAGAACATTTTTGAAAAAGACCGCGCTTTAGTGCGTCGTTTCCAGAAAATAGATGTGAGCGAGCCAAGCGTTGAAGACACTGCAAAGATTCTTAATGGTCTGAAAGAACGTTATGAAGAGCACCACGGCATACGCTACACGCAAAAGGCACTGCGTGCGGCAGCTGAGCTAAGTGCAAAATATATCAATGAGCGTCATTTGCCTGATAAAGCCATTGATGTCATTGATGAAGCGGGTGCAAATCAACGCTTGCAGCCTGTATCTAAGCGCAAGAAAACCATTAATGTTGCCGATATTGAGCAAATTATCGCTAAGATAGCGCGCATTCCGCAGCAAAGTGTGTCTTCAAGCGACAAAGAAGTGCTTAAAAACCTCGACCGCAACCTCAAAATGTTGGTGTTCGGTCAAGATCAGTCAATTGAGGCTTTATCTTCTGCGATACGTTTGTCGCGCTCAGGCCTTGCCAATGAAGATAAACCCGTGGGGTCATTCCTGTTCGCCGGTCCGACCGGGGTAGGGAAAACCGAAGTCACTAAGCAGTTAGCCAAGTGCTTGGGGATTGAATTTATTCGCTTTGATATGTCTGAGTACATGGAGCGCCATGCCGTAAGTCGCTTGATAGGCGCACCGCCTGGGTATGTTGGTTACGAGCAAGGAGGGCTATTGACTGATGCGGTGATCAAGCAGCCACATGCCGTTGTGCTACTCGATGAAATCGAAAAGGCACACAGCGATATTTACAATATCTTGTTGCAGGTTATGGATCACGGCACACTAACCGATAACAACGGCCGCAAGGCGGACTTCCGTAATGTTATTTTAGTGATGACCACCAACGCGGGTGTACAAGAAACGGTGAAAAATTCCATTGGTTTTGCCACGCAAGACTCATCGCATGATGCGTTAGCGGAAATCAACAAGGTGTTTACGCCAGAATTTAGAAACCGTTTGGATAATATCATTTGGTTCAACCACCTTGATACCGAGGTGATCTTGCAAGTGGTTGATAAATTCTTGGTAGAGCTGCAAGCACAGCTTGATAAGAAATCAGTCAATCTTGAACTGACCGACGAAGCACGTACTTGGTTGGCTCATAAAGGCTATGATAAAGCCATGGGAGCACGGCCAATGGCGCGAGTGATACAGGAGCAAGTTAAGAAACCATTAGCTAACGAAATATTATTTGGTCAGCTCGTTGATGGCGGCGATGTGAAAGTGGATGTCAAAAACGATAAACTGGAATTTAACTACTCTGAAGAGCTTAGCCCCGCCTAGTATGTGTGGGACTTAGCAAAAAGCCCAGCACTTGCTGGGCTTTTTGCTAAACTGGCTTCGCTGGCAAATTAGCGCGCGCGGAAAACGATGCGGCCTTTGCTTAAGTCGTAAGGCGTAAGTTCCACAGTTACTTTATCACCAGTCAAAATACGAATGTAGTTTTTACGCATTTTACCGGAAATATGCGCCACAACTACGTGGCCGTTTTCTAGTTCTACACGGAACATAGTATTAGGTAGGGTATCAAGTACCGTCCCTTGCATTTCAATTACGTCTTCTTTCGCCATATCTAGCGTAACACCTCTGTGATAGTTAAACGCATGCGATTGTGCCGAAAAGCAACGAATAAGTAAAGCCAAGGCACTGAATTTGTCGAATTTGTGCTCATTCGACGGCAATCCACGCATCTGCGCGCAATCTTTGCGCTGGTCGGTACTGCAATTTATAGCGCATCTTGCGACAATCATCGATTTGATATCCCAAATAGACAAAGTCTTTTGCCAGCTTCTGGGCATGCTCTATCTGTTTGAGGATCATCACGCTTCCCAAGCTAAGCGCCTCATAGTCAGGGTCAAAAAAAGTATAAATCGCAGACAAGGAGTTGGGCATAACATCGGTGACGGCAACGCCAATCAAGCGCTCTTGATGCCAAAGCTCAATAAAAGCTATGTTCATCCACTTGCACAGTAAGAAACTTTCAAACTGGCTGCGCTCAGCGGGATACATACTGCCATCACTGTGGCGCTCATTAATATAGCGCTCGTACAGCGGGTAGTATTCAGGGCGCTCAAAGTGACTCACGTGCACGGAAAACTCTTTGACTTTATTAAGCTTACGCTTTTGCGAACGTGAAGGAGTGAACTCACTGGCTAATATGCGCACCGATTCACAGGCCGTGCAACTGGGGCAGTGAGGTCGATATATTTGTTCACCACTACGGCGAAAGCCATGTTGCAGGAGCGCTTCAAACCCTTGCGGGGTATAACATAAGGGATCAAGAATAACCAACAGCTGTTCTTCTTGCTCATCAAGATAACTACAAGGAAAACGTTGGCTAAGGCCTATTTTTATGGGAAGGTGTTGCGCCATAAGGAGACTCTAGTTGTCGTGCTCGCCAAAAAGACAAATCAATGGGATATTGATTACTCTCTTTAAGTCTAGCTAAAAAATCCTCTCTGGGTAGGGGAGTTGCCCCCAACTGCGCCAAATAGGGGTTCATCATTTGGCAGTCGATAAAATCTCCACCATGTTGCTTGAGCAATTCCACCAGCGCCCACATCGCTAATTTGGAGCAATCCCGTTGGCGAAAAAACATCGACTCACCGCAAAACACGCGTGACTGCATAATGCCATAAAGTCCGCCAACCAAACGGGGGCCTTGCCACACCTCAACGCTATGGGCTAGGTTTTGATGATGAGCTTGGATATATGCGTGCTCCATCGCATCTGTGATCCAAGTACCCTCTTGCGCTATGCGTTGTACTTTGCACTGATGGATAACCTCAGCAAAACACTGATTCACGCTTACGCTGATAGCAAGTTTGCGTGCGCTTTTACGCAGGCTGCGGCTAACGTGGAAATCATCAAGCTCGATGACGGCGCGCTCGCTAGGAGACCACCACATAAGAGGTTCACCTTCACTATACCAAGGAAAAATACCTTGGCGATACGCATCGCTTAAGCGTGAAGGGCTAAGGCAACCACCAATAGCAAGGAGGCCATCAGGGTTCTCTAGCGCAGTATTCGGGTGTGGGAAGCCTTCGTCAATGCTACCCAAGTGGTGTAAATATTGAGTCATAGAATAATGGGGCCGCAGCCCCATCAATACTTATTTTAAGTTATCTAGGTAACGCTCGGCATCGAGCGCCGCCATACAACCTGTGCCAGCAGAGGTAATTGCTTGGCGGTAAATGTGGTCAGACACGTCACCGGCAGCAAAAACACCTTCCACACAGGTTTGTGTAGCATTGCCATTTAGGCCTGATTCAACAACTAAATAACCGTCTTTCATTTCTAACTGGCCTTGGAACATATCGGTGTTCGGCTTATGGCCAATCGCAATAAACACGCCCATTACATCAAGCTCTTCGGTGGCGTCAGAATTGGCATCTTTAATACGCACACCTGTTACGCCCATGTCGTCACCTAACACCTCATCAAGTGTACGATTCCAATGGATAGTTACGTTGCCATTTTCAGCCTTTTCTAATAATCGATCAGAAAGGATTTTCTCACTTCTAAAGCTATCACGGCGGTGAATTACGTGAACTTCAGAGGCGATGTTAGACAAATACAAAGCTTCTTCAACAGCGGTGTTACCGCCACCAACAACAGCCACTTTTTGGTTCTTGTAGAAGAATCCGTCACAGGTCGCACACGCAGACACGCCACGGCCTTGGAAGGCCGTTTCTGAATCAAGGCCAAGGTATTTAGCTGATGCACCGGTGGCGATGATCAGCGCATCGGCTGTGTACGTGCCGCTGTCACCTTTGAGTTCGAACGGACGAACCTGGGTATTCACCTCATTGATGTGATCGAACACAATTTCAGTTTCAAAGCGCTCAGCATGCTCTTTCATACGCTCCATTAAAGCCGGACCCGTTAAACCGTGGGCATCACCAGGCCAGTTTTCAACTTCAGTGGTCGTGGTTAACTGACCGCCTTGTTGAATACCAGTAACCAGCACAGGGTTAAGGTTAGCACGGGCGGCATAGACGGCTGCGGTGTATCCCGCTGGGCCGGAGCCAAGAATAAGTAATTTACAGTGTTTGGCGCTCATACAACTTTCCAATTAATTCATGTGAACATAGTTATGCGGGTGATTCTAAGAAAAACAATCCATAAGTAAACAATTTTGCAAACATAACTCAGCGCTAAAACCGCAGGATGTCAAAAAATCTGTACTTGTGCGTTATTACAGCAAATAACGAATAACAAACCGTTATTTCATGACCTGTGATATTTTTTTTGCTATGTTCTAGGGCAATTATAAACTCGCCCCGAGGGTGCGCCCCCGGCGACGCAGAAAAATAAGGGCCTCATGTATTTTTGGCAACATCAAGCGGGCTATGCGCTCGAACAACAAGACATTGATATTTTACTTGATGCAAAAAGCTACCGGCAGCGACTGCTTGAGCTGATTGCCTCGGCTAAACACCGTATTTATATCACCGCTTTGTACCTTCAAGATGATGAAGCGGGTCGGGAAATTCTTGATGCATTACATGACGCATCGCGCCAAAACCCAGAGTTGGAAGTAAAAGTACTGGTCGATTTTCATCGTGCTCAGCGTGGGCTGATTGGCGCTGACAAAAGCGAGGGCAATGCGGCTTTGTATTACCAGCGCTTACAGCAAAGCGGCTCCAACGTGCAAGTATATGGCGTGCCAGTAAAAGCAAAGGAATTGTTTGGGGTACTGCACCTCAAAGGCTTTGTCATCGACGACACCTTGCTGTACAGCGGAGCGAGCCTAAATAACGTTTATCTACACTATTTCGAGCGCTACCGCTTAGACCGGTATTTTGTTATCAAGCAAGCACAATTAAGCGACGCCTTTGTGGAATTTATAGAGCAGACCTTAATCGCCTCTGACGCCGTGCCACGCTTAGACAAACGGCCAATTCCAGCCTTTGTCGATATTAAAGCCGAGCACAAGCAATTAGTAAGGGCACTGAAAAAAGCAAGTTATCGCCAGAGCAGCCAAGACAGTCATGCCCCCTTAACCGTACGCCCTTTTATTGGGCTCGGGCGGCGCAACAACAAACTTAATCGTTTAATCAAGCAACTGTTTGATATCACCGATAATGAGCTTGTGCTTTATACTCCTTACTTTAATTTCCCGACGCCGCTATTAAGAGCGCTACGCAGGCTGTTACGTCAAGGTAAGCAAGTAACCATTGTTGTAGGTGATAAAACCGCCAATGATTTTTACATCCCTCCGACTGAGCGCTTTTCGAAAGTAGGGGCTCTGCCTTATTTATACGAAACCATTTTGGCCAAGTTCCTAAAAAACCAAAAGCGCTTCATCGAAGCGGGTAATCTCAATGTGTACCTGTGGAAACATGATAGCAACTCGTTTCACTTAAAGGGCATATGCAGCGACAAGCGCTACCACTTATTAAGTGGTCATAACCTTAATCCTCGAGCTTGGGGTCTGGATATCGAAAACGGCATTTTTATTGATGATAAAGACGGACAAATGGTTGCAGCGATTGAGCAAGAAAAGCAGGCGATTATGCAACATTGTACCCGCTTGAACAGCTATAAAGAGCTAGAGCAAATGGCTGATTACCCAGAGCCAGTGCAAAAGATTCTTGGCCAGGCCAAGCGCGTCAAAGTGGACTTTGTCGTAAAACGCTTTATTTAACGTTTTATAAAGCGACTCATAGCGGGTCGCTTTTTTGTTTGCGTAGTCGTCACCCGTTTATTGTGACCCAAGTGTGGGGGAACAATAGGGGGTTATAGCGATATAGTATTTGGTGCGACGGTCGAATCAGTGCCAAAACCAGGTTTTCAGGTTTAACTCGTTTTTGCCCCAAAACGGACTGTCACTCTCTAGCTAATCTAGGGAGGGCTTTTCTAATTCCTGCCAAGATGTTGCTCCAACCGATACGCTTTTTCCAAAGCTTTCCGTCGACTAAAACTTTATAACAATCGATCCGATCAGTTTTATATAGTTCAAGTTTATGAGTAATGGGTTCACCACTATCGTAATCGGTGATTTCGATTATTCTTCTTAGTTCAGGAATGTTTTGTGGCTCTACGAAGCTTTCTTGTTCTATAGCAAATTTTCGATTAGTGTATGATTTACGATAATTTTTTGAAGCTTTATTAGTTTGTCTATACATAGGTAATCTCCTACCTTACAAGGTAGCATACCTTGCAAGGTCTCACTAATAAGCTGTTATAAGCCACTCTAGTTTGGCACTAAATTAAGGATGATGATGAAAAAAACTCTTTTACTGCTAATGTCTCTTTCGCTATTCGCATGCTCTTCGACTCCTCCTAAGCTTGATGCAAACGAAGAGTTCGAACGACTCTATGTCGCGCTTGGAATGGAAGAAATCTTAAGTTCATTTGGTGGTGAAATAAATATCAGTCCTGAAAAATTGTTTTCAGAAACGTTGAGTGATTTACCTGAAAATCAAAAAAGAATTTTTATCGAGTCTATGCCTTCAAAAATAATGACTGATCCTATCAATGTAAATGCAGCTAAAGTTGTATTTAGAACAAAGCTTCTCTCGTTATTAACAGCCGAAGAGTTAAAGATTGCAGCAGATTTTTATTCTAGTAATGTTGGCTTAAAGGCACATCGAGCTATCATAGAGGCAGAAGTAGCTGTTTCTGAGTCTTTAGATTGAATTAATGGCTTATAACAAGTTACTCAAAAGGACGCAAAACGCTTGGCTTGTGCTCCTTCGTCGCTAATTTTAGCCAAGCATTTATGCGCCCATTAGTAAGGCGTTATGTAACAAAGTGAGAATAGTAGATGAATAAGGAAGTTATAGGGAAATATTTAGCAATCTTTGGATTAATGCTTTTTTGGGCACCACTTTGGGGAGTAATTGATTCGTATTTAATTATGTCCTCATCATTCCAAGAGATAACGTTGTTTGGAGCTAATGAACCTAAAACATCACAGGAAGAAATGTCAGCAGCAGCTTTATCCACGGTAATAGGAATCCTCCTATTTTTATTTGCGATTTGCCTTTTGACATTTACAGTTGTGGGATTGAATTATAGAGCTAAGTGGTTTTTTTGGGCGCTTATAGTACATTCAATGCTATTACTCTTGTTGTTCCCACTTGGCACAGTACTAGGAATAATTGTTCTTGCAGCGCTAGTTATGGGTAGGAAAAGATTTGGACTCCGTGGCAATGTTACATAACAAGAAATTCCAGACGGACACAGCGCCTTCCGCACTTTTGTATTCCTCGCTGCGCTCAGACATTAACACAAAACTGCTCCAGGCGCTGAGCCGCTGAATTGAGCGTTATGTGCAAAGGATAGCTGTGAGAATAATTCTAGTTTTACTGACCGTATTCTTAAGTTCATGTGCGACTTCAAATGACTTAGAGTTTGTGTCATTTACTATAGGTGCAGATACTTTTGATTCTTCAAATGGGACATTTGAACGCTCACTTTGTTTAGATGATAAGGATAAAATTAAACTCACACTGCTACTCAAAGAAAATGAGAAACGAGAGTTGTTTGAGCTTGCTAAACTAGATGTTATCGATGGTAATTTAGACATAGATGATCTAGAAAAAATATGTGTGAGCAGTTATCCGTTTGAGATTTCATATATTGATAATACAGGTAAAATCATAACGTCTTGTTTCTCGGCATTGCGTTATGATGAAGCAAGAGTAGCAAGCTTCGTTTACGCTCTTAAAGAAGTTAAAGAGTTACCAAAATCTAGTTGCAGGTTTTATTGAGGTTTGCACATAACAAGCTGTTTAATCGTGGACAAAATCATGTTGGCTTGGTTTCGCTTCGCTTCACATTTTAGCCAACATAATTTTGCCCATTAACAGGGCGTTATAAATACCTAAAGGATAGAATTTGGACGTAACATTTTTCGCAGCAAATAGTGATTGCGATTACAGCAGGTTTGAAGAATTATCTGAGTCCTCAATTTTGGGTGGAGGTTTCTTTACCAAGGATCAAATAAGCGATCTATTAAGTTGCTTTAAGTGCGCCGGTTCTGCGTTAAGTGATTGTCTTTGGCTATTACCGTTAAATTTCTCTGAGGCGCTAGTAACAATTGACGATGAAGTGTTGAAAGGTATTGCCGTAAACTGGTCAGACGAAATATCGTGGGAAAATACGAATGTTAATTCTATGGATCTAGCAGGTCATTTATTAGAGTTAAAATACGCATACTTACAACATTCAGATAAAAGAATTTTTGCACTATTTGAGTAAGTATTTATAACAAGGAAAATTAAAAAGTGCGGACAAAAAACAGTTGGCTTTGTTCGTGCCTCACAAGTTTTAGCCAACTATTTTTAGCCGTTTATTTGCGGCGTTAGCTATCAAGGATAGAGTTGTGAAATTATCACGTATATTGTTATTAACCTTTTTATTTAGTTTCCAATCAAATGCCGAAGTGTTTGATGCAAAATCTTTCTTTGAGTCATCAATTGAGAATACAAAAGCGAAAGCTCATGAATTTATTGATTTATATTTAACTCAAAAAAACTTTAAAAAAGCGCATGAACTTTTATGCTCTGATATTGCGGAAAGAACCCCTTTATCAAGTTTGGAGGCTGTTTATGAGCAGCTAAACAAGTTTGCTGACCTAAGTA
>NZ_JAKRFV010000012.1:0-120463 GCF_022347945.1 Pseudoalteromonas sp. MM17-2
ATCAACGTGAACGACGAAGTTGAAATCGTAGGTATCAAAGAAACTACGAAGACAACGTGTACAGGTGTTGAGATGTTCCGTAAGCTTCTAGACGAAGGCCGTGCAGGTGAGAACATTGGTGCCCTACTACGTGGTACTAAGCGTGACGAAGTAGAGCGTGGTCAAGTACTAGCAGCTCCAGGCACAATCACTCCGCACACGAAGTTCGAAGCAGAAGTATACGTACTGTCTAAAGATGAAGGTGGTCGTCACACGCCATTCTTCAAAGGCTACCGTCCACAGTTCTACTTCCGTACAACTGACGTAACTGGTGACATCCAGCTACCAGAAGGCGTAGAAATGGTAATGCCAGGTGACAACATCAAGATGGTAGTAGAGCTAATCTGCCCAATCGCGATGGATGAAGGTCTACGCTTCGCAATCCGTGAAGGTGGCCGTACAGTTGGTGCTGGTGTTGTAGCAGGCTAAAGCCCAACCCACAGGGTGATGATGTAGGCAAGGCTTTAGCCTTGCAACCGCCAAAGGCGGTCACATTCCAGAGGCCAGTACCTAGACACAACCGTGTTTTTATATGTATGGTTAGGCTGAAGCCCAACCTATAGGGGCTGATGTGGTAGGATAAAACTGAACCCAAATGGTGATGGTGTAGGCAAGGCTTCAGCCTTGCAACCGCCGAAGATGGTCATATTCCAAAGGCCAGTGACTAATCACAATCACAACCAATTATTCACAGCGTAGTGAGATTCAACTGTATCTGCGAATCTATACTCACTCATTCCTCTTGATATCATTGCGTTGCAATGAGAGCGTCTACCAGCTCAATGCTACCTCACCTATGATGTTGTCTACCGGAACGAAGCCCCAATAGCGGCTATCTAAGCTATTATCACGGTTATCTCCGAGCACAAAGTAATGATTATCCGGCACTTTCCACTTTGATTTTCCTTGATAATATCGCTCAGTTCGTGGGGAGGCATGTTTGTTTAGCCATATGTTATAAGTGTGTTCCTCTATCGACTCTGAATAACCCTGATACGGCGGCTCGCTTATTGCGCTTTGCTCAATTTGAGGCAGAGCTCGCATAGATGCACATTGAGCATCAAGCGTATCGCAGGCGGGTTGAATGAATACTTGCTTGCCCTTCAGCGCTATTGTATCCCCGGGCAGGCCAACAACGCGACTTATGTAGTTGATACTAAGCTGCTCTGGGAACTGAAAGACAATAAGACTACCTCGCTGAGGCCTTTTGGAAGGGGATTCTTTTTTTAGTTGAATGCCCGCTAAGCGATGATTTTCATAACCGAGCTTATTTACCACCACTACACTATTAGGTGTTAACGTGGGGCTCATCGAAGAGGATGGTGCAGCAAACAATTCAAAGGCATTGATTCGCGTAAACAATATAAGTACCAGAAATAGGATGAAACCTAACAGCGATATCCACCAGTTAGCATACCAGCTACGGGGTTGGTTGCTGTCATAGTTTTTTGCGAGCCAAAGAGTGTGGATGAACATCAATATAAGTAATAAAAATGCGAGATCGATGTAGCTAGATAAAAAAGGTGTCAGCTTGGGGCCTAATAGAGCGACCAGTGCAAAAAGGCTCAAATATGCGAAAAATAGCCGTCCTCTATTAACATAAAGGAACGCGAAAGGTTGCATAAAAATACCTAAAATGACTGAAACCCAAGTATTTGGTTTCCATAGCTGTTTTTGAGTTGTCATACTTATCCTTGTATATCTTGTTCTCCATGGTGGGAGTCATGACTCTACAACAATTCCTATTAAAGGCCAAAGGTATGGTGTTTTTTCAGTTAGGTTGAAGCGCGGTGTTTCTATTAGCTGTTTACTCACAGGGATAGAGGTTGTAGGCAAGGCTTCAGCCTTGCAACCGCCAAAGGCGGTCACATTCCAGAGACCGGGACCTAGTATACAATCAATAATCCCCCAAAATGGTTAGGTTAAAACCGAACCCACAGAAACAGATGTTGTAGGCAAGGCTTTAGCCTTGCAACCGCCGAGGGCGGTTATATCCCAGAGACCGGGACCTAGCCACAACTGTGTTTTTATATGTTTCTCACACATGGTTAGGCTAAAGCCCAACCCACAGAAACAAGTGTTGTAGGCAAGGCTTTAGCCTTGGAACCGCCGAAGGTGGTCATATTCCAGAGTCCAGTACCTAGCCACAACTGTGTTTTTATATGTTTCTCACACATGGTTAGGCTAAAGCCCAACCTACAGGTCCTGATGTTGTAGGCAAGGCTTTAGCCTTGCAACTTTGATTACATACGCCACTCTCACCTCTAACCTCAAGGGCTGTTATGCGCCTTTTAAATACTCTTTTCTGTTTAGCTGTGTCCCCATGCCAACTTCTCCCATTAAATCTCCCCACAGCTCTCTGTAGTGCGATCTTGTCGCGTTGGCGACGGCAACCAAAGGGAGAATGATACGATTCCCCCTTTGGAATCCCCCCGTACCCCGAAGCATTTGCTATTGCTTGCGCGTGTTGATGCTGTCAACGCACCCAGCGAAACTCGACTTCCTGTCTCGGTTCGCTTAACTCGGCATCCATGCCTCGTTGTACTATCAGCACCACCATGCTCAGCGCAAATGCACGGGGAATTGGGCTGATACATCGGTGTTCTGAGACAATTTTATTTTGTTGTGAGCTCTTTAGAAACTCCGCGAACCCGTAATTCGCCAATGCTTCCGAACTCAGGTTTTTGCTAAACGCTCCGCTTAGGCTGGACACGATTTAACGGCACTTCCCTGTGCCGGTAAATCTCGCTCGGCGTCCTGCCTCGCTGTCTTAGCCACGCGCCGCAGCAAAAGCCGATTTCTCCAGCGCGGATTTAAACGGGTACTGGGCTGATACATCGGTGTTCTTGAAAGGGCAGGAGCTTGTGGCTGTATAATCTCTTATAAAACGCGTCACCAAAATTCATCTTGATTTAAGCCGCGTGTACTACAAATGCTGTTTAACAAGTGTTAGTCTAAAATAATATGAAAAGTGGTGCGTTCTGATAGTGCCTTGTAGTCAAAAATTAAAAATTATGTTGATGTGAATAATATGGATATGGAACTTTTTTTTGGTTCATTTTGTAAGAAATTACCTTGGAGCGTTGTTAGTCAGGTATTAAAAAAACATCAAATTTCCCCAAGTCAGGGGGCTGATAAAACAATTTCTAGATTAGTTGAGCTGTATAAAAGTAAGAAAATTACGCAAAGCTTAATTAATGAAGTGAAGGGTGTTTATAACAGATATACTAGATTTGGTGACAAAACACTTTCGATAGATGTAGTTGATAAAAATGACTTAAGTAGGTTGATTGCCGTAGCTACTTCTGCTGTTCCTGATATAAAAGCTAGTGATATTAATTTTCCATATTATGATGATAAGACCGACAAACTTTTAACAGAAGACCCGGTTTTCGTGCACCAAGAAGTGCTCGGTAAGTACATACACCTTTATTTTGCGAGCGTAAGAACAATAACAGAAACCATATCGATAGATGATTCATTTTTTGCGCAAAATAACAGTTCATTCAAATTTCCAGTAGGGATTTTTGACGTTTCTGCAAAACAAAGAGTTAAAAGAAGATATTACGACGTAATTACAGTTGACACCAGTGCGGGGCATATTTTTTATAAATTAGATATCAGTGTGCCCTATATTTCACCTGAAATAACAACTATTAAAACTAAGTTGCACTCAAAGTTTATTACCATGATAGGTAAAAGTATTGCCAGGAATAAGCATAACCTTTTTCCTGCTGTTGGAAAAATATATAAAAGCTCACAGGGTAGAGTTTGTGAACTGGGATATCAGGTATCTGCTGTAACACATGGTGAAAAAATGCGCTCTAAGCATAAGGATTTGAGGCGAGAAAAGTTTCACCAAGGCGGTAAAAGTGTTGTTCCAAGTGTGGATGTCTTTCGAATTGCCAACAGATACGAAACTACGGACCCTATTATTAATGTTGAGTCAGAAATCTTATTGCCAGGACAAACTCGAATGTTGACTGCAGGGCAATCACCCTTTCTAAACTATGCTATTCTGACAAAGTGCTTAAACGATAGCGACTTTCAAAAGCATATAGATAATTTAATATGATTTTTCAAAAGTTGAAAACGCGAGTTAGGAATGACTGGGACGAACCGAATATCATAAAGATGATAGACGGGATCCTAGCTGCGTTTGAAACTTTCCCAGAACATTATCACGATTCTTATTCTTCAATTTACACTATCGAGAATATTTTAGCTGACGATGAAGAACTGACTTCAGACCCTAAATTTAGAGCAAATTTGATGCTCGTAATTGATTATCTAGTTAGTGACTCAGTTAATGTATTGAGTTTGTCTTATTCAGTCCACGGTCCCGAAGGTCTAATTCCTTTGAGTGTGGAAGAGTTACGGGAAGCGTACTCACAGGGGTTTTATGTATTTGATAATGGGGAGGCTATTGATAGCCTTAATGATAATGTAGTAATAACCTTCGGTTTATCAGATACTTATTTTAATGAATGATATTAGCGCAATACCTGGTAGGTTACAGGATTTAACACTCTCGGAATTAACCTCTGGAGAATACAACTCACTCTTCCCTAATGCTATTTCAGGCTTGAGTCGGGACTTGTTACATGCCCAAGATTATGAAAAGTTCAATAATGCTGTTGACTCTAGCCTAAATAACATACTGTCAAAAATCCAAAGCCATCCGTATGCTCGAAGATTTGATTGCGAGGACCGTATAACAATAGATATTGTAAACAGTTTTCAATTACTGGGTTTTAATGCAGAGCATGAGGCTTATCATAATGGAAATGTAGACATTACGGTTAGTCATGCGCAATCTATTTATTGGTTAGGTGAAGCTAAAATCGATAGAAATTCAGGATACATATTTGAAGGCTTCCGGCAGTTGGTTGACCGTTACTTAACAGAGAATAGAACCAAAACGTTTCCAGTAATGCTTATATATTGTAAGACTAGGAGTATTAATAAAACTAAAGAAAATTGGTTGAGTTACCTAAAGAGAGGGGATTTAATCAAAGAGTTTTCGATTAACGTAACTGATGATGGTGGTGGAAAAGATTATCTTCTTACATCTCATCGCTGTAAAAAAACTAGCCAAACAGTGACAGTAAAGCATCATTTCATCTCTTTAAAAGATTGCGCGTCTGATAAAAGTGCAAAAAACAGAAAAAGTAATAACTGTCCTAATTGCAGTAAGCCATACTAAAAAACCGACAAGCTCTAAACTTGAAAGCCTTAGCCAACTTAGTTGCAAGCAACTCGTCCCTGAAGCAGTATTCCGGCTCGACATCCGTTGTCTCGCGTTCAAGCCTAAAATAGCTCCACGTTTTCGCTATTTTCGGGCGGCTCTCACCCTTTTGACCGCTTCTCCACCACCGCAGCCGTCATCCTTGATATACAACACAAATCGCCAGCACTGTTGTAAATTTTTATCTCCCACACTGATGAGCGGCCGCCTAGGTGCACGGGTTTGGTTACGGCTTTAAGTGTGCCGGTGCGTGAGGCTTTGAGGTGGTTGGCGTTGATCTCCTGGCCGACGCAGTAGTACTTGCTGGTATCGACCACAAAATTGGCGGCGTAGCTGGCCACGGTTTCGGCCAATGCCACGTAAACGCCGCCATGAACAATGCCCATGGGGTTATATAATTCATTGCTCACAGGGAGGCAGGCGACTAGGTAATCGTCGCCTATCTCTGTGATCTCAATGCCGAGTTTAGTCATTAAGGTGCCTTTTTCTCCTACACCTAAATCGAGCTTTTTACATAAGGCTAAGTCAATCTCTTGGGCCCAAATACTCATCTGTACTCCTTAAACAGCAACGCGGGTAAAGGTTTTAATTCGGTGTTCAGTGGCTAATGTATCGACATAGTTGAGTACATGCTCTGGAAAGGTTAAGCCTTTGACCACAGTGAGGTTGCGCAGAAACGGAAACAACGCCACATCGGCCCAAGTAATATGTTCTGGGGTTTGTAGCCATGTTAACTCACTCAATGCGTGCTCCATCGTGGCGATGTCAGTGTCGCTATTGGCTAACACGCTATCGAAAGATTCGCCCAGGCGCTGCTCTTTCTTTTCGCGAAAATAGCTGATAGCGGTATCAATAGCGTATTCCGGCAGGGCCAGTTGCGGCCAACGCACAAAGGTCAGCCGTAAAAAGGTTTCAAGGTGCTTTTCAACCCACTGTTGGGCTTGATTAAAGTGCTCTCCCTGTGACAGCTCCTTGTTGGCAAGAGTGCAGAAATACTCGGCAATATCTAAGCTTTCGGCCATCGCGGTATCATCATCTTTGACCAAAATAGGCACTATTTTTTTACCCACTAACTGGTTGGGAGTGGCCTCGTCATCGTTGAGTAGGAAACGCACGTCCACCTCTAGCCCCAAGGCGCGTGCAACCAGTAATGACTTTATACAATAGGGGCAATGTTCAAATATAAACAGCTTCATAAAAAATACCTCAGAGCTTGCGAATTACTACCTTTTGGCCTTAGCTGTAACTAAACAATAGTTGCCGGACGAAAGCAAACTTTCGCCATTAGATCATCATGCAATATGAATCCGTTTACGAATTTTGGTTTACTCACAGCAGTCCACAGGATTGGTTTAAAAAAAGCGCCGACTTTGACGCCACAATAAAAAAGCAATTTTTACCTACTTACGAGGCAGCGCGCCAAGGCGAGCTTTATTCTTGGCGAAAATCTGCTCGAGGCGCGTTATGTGAAATTATAGTGCTGGATCAGTTTCCTCGTAATATGTTCCGCGATACGGCCCAAGCGTTTGCAACCGATGCACTGGCTTTATGTTTGGCGCAGAATGCGGTGGAGAAAAAGTTTGCTTTAGAGCTTGATGATACCGAGCGTAGTTTCTTATACATGCCCTATATGCACAGTGAGAGCCAGGCGATTCATGTGGTGGCTGAGCAGCTTTTTCGGCCCTTAAGTAACTATAAATATGAACTGGCTCACAAAGAAATCATTGACCGTTTTGGGCGTTATCCACATCGTAATGATATTCTCGGTCGGCAATCGAGCGACGCTGAACAGGCGTTTTTGAATCAGCCTGGTAGCCGCTTTTAGTTAAGGGCTTTGTGCCCAGCGCTTCGCTTGTTCACGTTGTTCATAACGAAAGGATTTAACCTCTGCATGAATAAAGTGTGCGCCAAGGTGCTGGGCAAAGTCACCAAGCAACGAATTGGTGGCAATGGCTACTTTATTCACCTTTTGATGATGGTCGCGCACAAATTGCAGATGAGAGAGTAACGCGGCAAATGAGTCCCACCCCGGAAAGTGTTCAGTAGCAATAATGAGAGCATGTAGCTTTGCATGCTGTTCAATATAAGGGTCGATAATACGCACGGCTGCTGCAAAGTCTTCTGCTGTCAGCTGGCCTTGTGGTTCGAGTAGAGCGGTATTGTGTGTTTCGTTTATAGTGATATTGAGCATATATCCTCGCCAACGAGTTCCTTGTATGCTCTATCAATATAGAATATTTACTTACAAGCGGTTGGTTATTGGTGCAAGGTTGTAGGTAGTGCGCTGAGGTTTAAAGTTTCACCTACGCAGCTTTGCAGCAAACTTTGAACTTGGTCTTTTTCGTTTTGCGAGTAGCGAAGGTCATATTTGCTCATGATGTAATTAAAGCGCTGAATGTACTGACAGCGGTAATCTTGATGCGGCGGCAACCATTGCCAAGGGCCTTTTGCGCCTTTGCTACGATTTAGGCCATCATCAACAGCAAGCAAATTCTCCATATCGTTGGCAAATTGTGCCTTTTGCGAACGACTCCAGGTGGCAGCACCGTGTTCATAGGCAAATTTAAGCGGCACAATATGGTCTATATCTAAGTCATCGTCATTGCGTAGTATCTGCCCCGAATAAGGGTCATGCCACTGGCCGCTGGTGACGGTGCAGCGCGCTTGAGTGGTGTAGCTTACATCACTGTGTGATTGGGCAATCAGCACTTCAGCACGAGCGTCTTGGCAGTCGTGATCGGTGTCTAACCAATGTGGCCAGCTATCCCGATGATAACTATTTTCTGATGTTTGTTTAGTGTAGTTCTTTGGTAAACGTCCACCGTCTGCTAGACAGCTTTCTAAGTTCGCATAGGGGGTAAAAGATTGAGTGCGTTGATAATGAGCCGAGTCTTCAGGGTGACAAAGGCCGCTGCGCGACATCTTGATCGTATCGGCTTTGCACGCACCTATCGTCAGTGCCGAAATAAGTAAAAGGAACGCTGAAAATACACTTTGGCGAGTCATCTAACTGCTTAATAATATGACTAAAACAGCGCTACTTTAAAGCATTGTCGCGCATTCGTCACCTATCACTTTATGAGTATGAGGTGAGGTTGCATATGAACAAAAGCGAAGTTGCATTAATTAAGGTTGCAACGGTCAGCAAATTCCCTGATTTTATTTGCGATTTTCATTTAACTGTATATACTCACAGTTAAATGTACTGTATGGAAACCCAGTTGTATGCGCCCATTAACTAAACGCCAATCGCAAATTCTTGAGCTGATTAAAGTCTTTATTAAAGATACCGGCATGCCGCCGACGCGTGCAGAAATTGCACAAACACTGGGGTTTCGCAGTGCTAACGCCGCAGAAGAACATCTTAAGGCGTTGGCTAAGAAAGGCGTAATCAAAATGAAGCCTGGAGCGAGTCGAGGTATTCAATTGGTCGAGGAAGAAGAACCCGAACAATTGGGCCTGCCTTTAATTGGCCGCGTTGCTGCGGGCGAGCCCATTCTTGCCCAACAGCATATAGAGAGTCACTGCCAGATAGACCCACTGCTGTTCAAGCCTGCTGCAGATTATTTGCTGCGCGTAAATGGCATGAGTATGAAAGACATCGGCATTATGGATGGCGACTTATTAGCGGTACATCGCACTCAGGTGGCTGAAAACGGCCAAGTGGTGGTCGCGCGGGTTGATGAAGATGTCACCGTGAAGCGTTTAGAAAAAGCTGGGCGTAAGGTTCTGCTGCATGCAGAGAATGAAGAATTCACACCCATTGAAGTCGATTTAGAGAATGAATCCTTTAATATTGAAGGCTTAGCTGTAGGTGTGATCCGAAACGCCGACTGGATGTAATTAAATTTACTTATTTTGCCTCTAATAGGTCTGTTATTAGGGGCTTTCCCCATGTTCCCTCCTTAGCCACAGTGCTTTCTAACAGCTTGAATCTCCCTGTTAATTTATTAATAAAACGTAAACAAAAATAGTGTATTAACTTGCTATTAGCTCAATCTTTGACTAATTGGTTATATTACAGGCTTTGCTGGTCGGTTTTTCAACAGTTTATTTAGGGTCAAAGTTGTCGACTGGTAAAAGCATAATAATAACGAAGATTGGGTATTAAGCTGTAACCGCCTCTTCCTTGCATTGCGCAACAATAAGGAGATGGTACACATGAAGAAGCTGAGCTCCCTCATGTTGCTATGTCTGTTATTCCCTCAATTGGTGTCCGCGAATAGCAAGTACAACTTGCGCCAAGGGGTAACTGACATTAGCGAAAATGTTTACCAACTACACATGACCATATTTATTATATGCTGTGTGATTGGTGTGGTTGTTTTCGCGGTGATGTTTTGGGCGCTGCTCAAACACCGTAAGTCAAAAGGGGTCACCCCCGCTACCTTTCATGAAAGCACCAAAGTAGAAATACTTTGGACAGCGATTCCATTTGTTATTCTCATAGCCATGGCTGTACCGGCCACCAAAACCCTGATTGCTATGGAGGATACAACAAAGGCCGATATCACCATTAAGGTGACTGGTTCACAATGGAAATGGCACTACGAGTATATGGGTCACGATGTGGGCTTTTACTCACTGCTGTCAACGCCTCAAGAGCAAATCAAAAATGCGCAAAATAAGGGCGACAATTACCTCCTCGAAGTAGATAAACCCTTGGTCATTCCCACTAATCAAAAAGTACGCTTTTTAATGACCTCAGATGACGTCATTCACTCTTGGTGGGTGCCCGATTTTGCAGTAAAGAAAGACGCTAACCCTGGGTTTATCAACGAAGCTTGGACACGCGTAAACGAACCAGGTACGTATCGCGGCCAGTGCGCCGAGTTATGCGGTAAAGACCACGGCTTTATGCCGGTAGTCGTAGAAGCAAAACCCCCTGAAGAGTTTGACGCTTGGCTGGCAGAGCAGAAACAAGCGAAGCAAGCTCAGGCGCAGGCCGATGCTGAGCTGCTAGAACAAATCCTCTCTGAAGATGAGCTAATGGCATCTGGCGAGCAAGTGTACATCACTCGCTGCGCAGCTTGTCATCAGCCTACGGGGCTCGGTTTACCTGGAGTCTTCCCCGCCATTAAAGGCAGTCCAATAGCTACCGGCGATATTAACGACCATATCGATATTGTGGTGCACGGTAAGCCAGGGACTGCGATGCAGGCATTTGTCGGTCAACTTACGCTAAAAGAGTTGGCTGCGGTGGTTACTTACCAACGCAATGCCTTTGGTAATGAAACCGGTGACATCGTTCAACCAAGCGTGATTCAGGCCTATATTGATGGGGAGGAACAATGAGTACAGCAGCTGCAACACATGAACATCACGGGCCTGCAACCGGAATTAAACGCTGGCTTTTTACTACTAACCACAAAGACATCGGCACCTTGTACTTACTATTTTCGTTGTTGATGTTTTTAACCGGTGGCGCCATGGCAATGGTGATCCGAGCCGAGCTATTCCAACCAGGACTTCAGCTGGTTGACCCTCATTTTTTCAACCAAATGACCACAGTACATGGTTTGATTATGGTATTCGGCGCTGTGATGCCTGCCTTTACGGGCTTAGCTAACTGGATGATCCCCATGATGATTGGCGCGCCAGATATGGCTTTGCCGCGAATGAATAACTGGAGCTTTTGGATTCTGCCATTCGCTTTTGCCATCTTATTGCTGTCGCTGTTTATGGAAGGCGGCGGTCCGGCCTTTGGGTGGACCTTTTATGCGCCCTTATCGACCACCTACAGCAACGACAATACTGCACTGTTTGTATTTGCCATTCACATTATGGGGATAAGCTCCATCATGGGGGCCATTAATGTCATTGTGACCATCGTTAATATGCGTGCTCCAGGGATGAAGTGGATGAAATTACCGCTGTTTGTGTGGACATGGTTGATCACTGCGTTTTTATTAATTGCAGTGATGCCGGTGTTGGCGGGTGCGGTGACCATGGTGCTCACTGATAAGTATTTTGGCACTGATTTCTTCAATGCCGCCGGTGGTGGCGACCCTGTGATGTTCCAGCATATCTTTTGGTTCTTTGGTCACCCGGAAGTGTACATTATGATTTTGCCAGCGTTTGGCATTATCTCCACCATAGTTCCTACCTTTTCACGCAAAAAACTGTTTGGCTATTCGTCCATGGTATACGCCACGGCCTCCATCGCCTTGCTGTCTTTTGTGGTGTGGGCCCATCATATGTTTACCACCGGTATGCCACTGGCCGGGGAATTGTTCTTTATGTACTCGACCATGTTGATATCGGTGCCAACGGGAGTAAAAGTATTTAACTGGGTAGCCACCATGTGGCGCGGTGCCATCAGCTTTGAAATACCAATGATGTTTGCTATCGCCTTTATTGTGTTGTTTACCCTCGGGGGCTTCTCAGGGTTGATGTTGGCAATTACCCCAGTGGATTTCCAGTACCATGACACCTACTTCGTGGTGGCGCACTTCCACTATGTTTTAGTGACCGGGGCGGTGTTCTCTATTATGGCCGCTGCTTATTACTGGCTGCCAAAATGGACTGGGCACATGTATAGCACCACGTTAGCGAAATGGCATTTCTGGCTGTCGTTGGTTAGCGTTAATGTGCTGTTTTTCCCCATGCATTTTGTAGGTTTGGCGGGTATGCCGCGACGTATTCCAGACTATGCGCTGCAGTTTGCTGACTTTAACGCCATTATCAGTATTGGCGGTTTCGCCTTTGGACTCTCTCAACTGCTGTTCGTTGCCGTGGTGTTCAAGTGCATCAAGGCTGGAGAGCAAGCACCAGCGAAAGTGTGGGATGGCGCAGAAGGCTTGGAGTGGGAGGTAGCATCTCCGGCACCCTACCACACCTTTGAAACGCCACCTAAGGTGCAGTAATGAACCACGCACCGTTATTAAAGAAACTAGTCATCAGCGTCATTGGCATGTTTGCGTTCGCCTTTGCCTTGGTGCCGCTTTACGACGTGTTCTGCGAAGTAACAGGGCTTAATGGTAAGCCCTCACTCGAACAGGCGCAGCAAAGCGAGCATGTGGATGACTCTCGCGAAGTGACGGTGAGCTTTACAACCCATGCACAAAGTGGTGCCCCCTTTGAGGTGTTAGCGCAAAAGCAAGAAGTGGTGGTGAAACCCGGGGCGATGACAGTGGTGACATTTGCCGCAGCGAATACCAGTGGTGAGCCGCGAGTCATGCAGGCTATTCCATCTGTTTCTCCAGGGCTCGCAGCCAAGTATTTACACAAATTGGCGTGTTTTTGCTTTGACCAGCAGCCGCTACAAGCCAATGAACGGCTTGAATACCAATTGCGCTTTTATGTCGACCCTGCGTTGCCGCAGGAGTATGAGGAATTAACGCTGTCTTACACCCTCTTTGACATCAGCGCTAAGCGACAAGACTTACTCGCAGCGCAAGCGCGATAAACCGAGCGAGGTTAACGAAATGAGTAATCAGTACGAAAAATATTATGTTCCGGAGCAAAGCCCCTGGCCGATAGTGGGGGCTGTTGCGTTGTTTTTTATCGCTGTGGGCGCGGGTCTTAGCGTTATGCAGTTAGAGCAAGGCGGTGGCTCTGGTACCTATTGGCTTATTGCCGGTATTGCGGTGCTGGTGTACATGCTGGTGGGATGGTTTCGCAATGTGATTAATGAGTCACAAAGTGGTTTGTATTCGGCGCAAATGGATCGTTCTTTTAAACAAGGGATGAGCTGGTTCATTTTCTCAGAAGTTATGTTCTTTGGCGCTTTTTTTGGGGCGCTATTTTATGCCCGTATGTTGGCTGTACCTTGGCTTGGTGGTGAGGGTAATAACTTGATGACCAACGAAGTGTTATGGCCTGAATTTAGCGCCTCGTGGCCGCTAGAGTTAACACCAGGCGGTGATACAACTCAGGCGATGGGATGGCAAGGTTTGCCGCTAATTAATACCATTATTTTGCTAGTTTCTTCGGTGACTTTACAGTTTGCGCATACTGCAATTGAGAAAGACAACCGTAAACAGCTTACGGTATTTCTTGCTCTGACGGTGATACTCGGCGCGGTATTTCTGTTTCTTCAAGGTGAAGAATACATTCACGCATATCAGGATCTAGGCCTTAAGTTAGACTCGGGTATTTATGGCAATACCTTCTTCTTGCTCACAGGCTTCCACGGTATGCATGTCACCTTAGGGGCGATCATGCTTACCGTGGTACTCATTCGCGTAATCAAAGGGCACTTTAGCAGTGAAAAGCACTTCGCATTTCAGGCTGCGGCTTGGTATTGGCACTTTGTTGATGTGGTGTGGTTGTGTCTATTCGTATTTGTGTATGTGTTGTGATCGGAGAAGGGTTAAAGCGCAGCAAGCCAGCTTGCTGTGCGAGCAAAATAATAATCAGGACGATGGCGCACAAGGCAACACGTTTGCCTAAGTAGTGCGACATCGGCACCTTGGAGTCAGACTTCAGCATAGCCAACATGGCACGGAATAAGGTGTATATGACAAAAAGTAGCAGCGCAACAATAATAATTTTTATAAGCACAGTGCAGTTTTCCTCTAATTGGTGTACGAGTGAATACTCATAAGCTTAGCGCATTTTTGTGGAGTAGCATTGTCGTGTTAGTAGTAAGTACTTGTGTAGGCTTGGGTTTCTGGCAGTTAGATCGTGCCGAGCAAAAGCAAGAGCGCGAGCAGCTATTGCAGCAATGGGCCAGTAAAGGGCGCATTCCTTTTACCCAAGCTCAGCGCCTGATCAATTCTGATGTTGATGCCACAGGTATGCAAACGGCAGTGTCTGGTCGTGTGCTACAGCACTACTGGTTGCTTGATAACCAGGTTTATCAAGGCCGAGTTGGCTACGACGTATTGGTGCTGGTTATGCCTCAAGGAGCTAGTCGGTGGCTACTGGTCAACCTTGGTTTCATTGTTGCGCCAACAACACGTGAGCAACTGCCTCAGTTGCAGCTACCGACACAGATAACGCTTGATGATGTGCTCATTAAAGAAGGCCCGTTAGGGTCAATTACCTTGGCGCAAAGCTCACCATCAATGGGTTGGCCTAAGCGTGTACAGCAAATCGATATAACAAAAATCGCGAATCAAGCGAGAGTCCCCGTTTATAATTTTATGGCGTATGCGCAAACGCCTTCGCCGTTAGTTGCTACCGAGCCACATTACCAGCCTGTAACCATGCCTGCAGAAAAGCATATAGCCTATGCATGGCAGTGGTTTCTCATCGCCTTAGCGGCGTTATTGATTGCGCTTACCGCCTTTTGGCGTGCAAGGAGAGGGTATGACAAATCGTAAACCATTAGTGATTTTTATTGCTTGTTTCATTATTCCCGTTGTTGCCGCTATTGCCGTTCTTAAAAGTGGCTGGCTACCAGCAAGTACTAGTAATAACGGCACTTTAATGAGTGAGCAGGTGGAACTTGAACAGTGGGGCCAGTACCCCGTGTCGCCCTGGACTATCGCGCTAGTGAATCAAGCTGGTTGTGGCCCTTGCCAAGCTCAGTGGCAAGACATGCAGTCGCTCTATGTGGCGCTTGGGAAAAACCAAAGTAAGGTGCGCATGGCAGTATTAGGGGAGAGGCCACGCAGCGCCGGGGTGCCCGAGGTGTTGTATGTAGATTCAGTGCCCAGTGCATTAAAAGCAGGTCATCTGTACTTGATAGATCGCCATGGCTTGGTGGTATTGGAATATGACTACGCTGAGCAGGAGCAGCAAAATCGACTTATCCATAAAGGGTTACTAAAAGACATTAAAAAACTACTTAACTATTCTCGCAGCAGCTAACGAGGCCAGTATGACAAAAAATTATAAAACTCTGGTGTTATGCACTGCCATTCTCGCAGTGTTGGTGGTGGGCTTGGGCGCTTATACACGTTTGAGTGATGCAGGGCTTGGGTGCCCGGACTGGCCCGGTTGTTATGGCTTTCTCACCGTACCCGATCAAGCCCATGAAATACAAAAAGTGCAGCAGCATTTTCCTGGTGCGCAGGTAGATCAAGGTAAAGCTCTCAAGGAAATGGTGCATCGCTATTTTGCCGGCGGCCTAGGCTTATTGATCCTAGCTTTAGCAGTGTATGCATTACGCCATGCAAAGTTACCCCATGTCCCGTTGCGTTTACCAATGGTGTTGTTGTTACTGGTTATTTTCCAAGCCTTACTGGGCATGTGGACGGTGACCATGAATTTACAGCCTTTGGTAGTGATGGGGCATCTTCTTGGTGGCTTTTCCATTGCTAGCTTACTGTGGTTACTTTACCTGCGAACCCATTCTCAGCCCGTATTTGGTGGCGACCCCGGAGCGCGAGCAAGTCTAGGTTGGAGCCTGTCCGCGTTAGTTGTGGTGGTGATACAGATTGCCTTAGGGGGATGGCTCGCGGCAAATTATGCAGCCACACATTGTATTGGTTTCCCGATGTGTGCGGGCAGTGAGGCGTTCTCACTCAGTAGTGTTTTCCAGCTACCTACCGAGCACAGTAATTATGAATTTGGGGTGTTGTCGTTCGAATCGCGTATGTCTATTCATCTATTGCATCGCTTTGGCGCATTCATTACCGCCGTGGTGTTGCTCAGTGCCATGTGGCAGGTATTTCGCAGTGCGCAATCACAGATGATTAAACAGGCGTGTGGCTGGGTTGTGGCGGCCTTAGTGGCGCAAATAAGTTTAGGTATCGCGTTAGTACAGATGAGTATTCCGTTAAATGTGGCACTTGCCCATAACTTGATGGCGCTATTGCTATTACTGACCTTAGTGCGGTTGTGTTATCTACAAAAATCAAAAAGTTAATAAGGGAGCAGGCTATGAGCAAAGCGATTTATTGGCAGTACGGAGATAGTAAAGACACCACATGGCGCGATTATTTAGCCATGTGCAAAGCGAAGGTTGTGCTGATGTTGGTATTAACCGCTTGGGTTGGCGTAGCTTTAGCTCCCGACATGGGGCGCAGTTGGTTATTGCAAACAGTGAGCTTACTGGGTATTGGCTTATTATCAGCAGCCGCAGCGGTGATTAACCATATTGTGGATAGAGAAATTGATATGAAAATGGCTCGCACTCGCCATCGCCCGGTGGCCCGTGGCAGAGTGAGTGAGCGCAATGGCTTTATGTTTGCAGCACTGATTGGTGGGCTTGGGTTTGCTGCTTTGGTTAGCGCTGCTAACTGGCTGTGTGCCATTTTAACGCTGATGGCACTGGTGGGTTACGCAGTTGTATATACATTATTTCTAAAGCGGGCAACGCCTCAAAATATTGTTATCGGGGGGCTTGCAGGGGCGATGCCTCCTTTGCTTGGTTGGGTTAGTGAAACGGGGCAACTTGCTGCAGCACCATGGCTCTTGGTGATGATCATTTTTACTTGGACCCCTCCGCATTTTTGGGCTTTAGCTATTGCTAGAGAGGCAGATTATCGTCGAGCGAATGTGCCTATGCTACCTGTGACGCACGGTATCGATTTTTGTAAAACATGTGTATTGGCGTATACCGTGATTCTCGCCTTAGTGTGCATTTTGCCCTATTTAATTGGTATGTCAGGACTATTTTACTTGTTATCAGCAGTTATTCTTAATGGTGTATTTATTGCTTACGCCTGGCGTTTAAAGCGTGAACAGGACCATCGCAGTGCAATGGCCGTTTTTAAGTTTTCAATTGTGCATTTAATGGTACTCTTTGTCGCATTATTTATAGATAAGTGGATGTTTTATGTGGCGTAAATTAGGCGCGGCCGCACTATTTTCTGTTCTGCTACAAGGGTGTTCAAAGCCGACATTAGAGGTTGATGCGCTGGTGTATGAGCCAGCCAAAGTAGTGAAGCCATTTAAGCTTAAAAATCAACACGGCGACGATGTCGGCGTTGATGACCTAAAATCGCAGTGGGATTTGCTGTTTTTAGGTTACACCAGTTGCCCTGACGTGTGCCCCATGACCTTAGCAAAGCTCCGGCAGGTAGAAAAAAAGCTTGCCATAGAAGATATAAACGTTTGGTTTATATCAGTAGATCCTAATCGCGATACTGCACAAAAGCGTCTACAGTATATTAATTACTTTAATCCTAATTACCAGGCCGTGTCGGGACCGCACAAGGCACTTTACCCCTTTGTCCAGAATTTAGGGCTAATTTATGCAGTGACTGAAGAGCAAACAGGAGACTATTTAGTGGACCACAGTGCCTCTGTGGCACTGGTCGATCCGCATGGGAAAATACGGGCTATCTTCAAACCTGAATTTAAAGCTGGCAGTGTACCAACGATTAATACAGACACTATGATCAAGGACCTTAAATCTATACTCAGCTACTACGGTGGCTGAGCCAGGATCAGCGTGTCTCCCTTCGGTTGTCTATACATAGGCAGCCAATTCACCTAACTCTCTATTTATTTAAAGATTTTTTTACAAAATTCGCTGGCAATCTAACTAACTAGGTCTAAGCTTTTGATATGAGAAATGTTAAATGCTCAAGCATAATTTATGTTTAGGTTGCCTAACGAATTAACCATTTCACAAGTTGAAAATTTACAGGCAGAGCTACTGAAGCAGCTCCAGCAGGGCAGTGATCTATGTTTGGATATGGGCGATGTAACTCGTGCCGATACTGCCTGTATTCAGCTTTTGTGTGCGTTACAAAAAGCATTACAACTTGGCGATCACAGCATTACATGGGAAGGCTCGAGTGAAGCGCTCGTAAACGCTTGTCAAAGCTTGGGTGTAGCCAATTATTTAGCGCTAAATGGAAACTAAATTAGGGGTGGGTATGACGAAGATTCTAGCCGTGGATGACTCAGCTTCAATGCGTCAAATGGTGAGCTTTACCTTGAAAAAGGCAGGTTATGAAGTCACTGAAGCGAAAGATGGCAGCGAAGCGTTAGCGATCGCCAAAAAGGATAAGTTCGATGCCGTAATTTCAGACGTCAATATGCCGGTTATGGATGGCATCACCCTGATTCGAGAGCTAAGAACCTTGGGTGATTACAAGTTTACCCCTTTGCTTATGCTTACGACCGAATCCGGGCTAGATAAAAAGTCTGAGGGCAAGGCTGCGGGGGCCACCGGCTGGATAGTTAAACCCTTTAATCCAGACCAACTACTTGCAGTAATGAAAAAAGTAATTCGCTAAGGCTGCGCGGCTATGAGTATCGATCTCAGCCAATTTTTCGAAGTCTTCTTTGAAGAGAGTTTCGAGGGCCTTGATGCCATGGAGAGTGAGCTGTTAAATCTTACTCCAGGTGAAGCCGATAGCGAAACGCTCAATACCATCTTCCGCGCAGCCCACTCGATCAAAGGCGGCAGTGGTACTTTTGGGTTCACTTCAGTGTCCGATTTTACCCACGTTTTAGAAACCTTGCTGGACCAAATACGCCAAGGTCAGCGTCAACTTGAAGCACAGCACGTAAACCTGCTATTGCGTTCGGTCGACTGCTTGCGAGAGATGTTGCAGGCACTGCAAAGCGAACAAGATCCAGAATTACACACTGCCAAGGAGCTACAACAACAATTTGAGGAAATTCTTGGTCTAAGTGAAGGGGAAGTGGCGGCCAACGAAAACGAAGCGAGCGCTTCACCGTCGCAGCAAGCAGAAACTAGCACCTATCAAATTTTATTTAAACCGCACCATCATTTATTCAAAACAGGCAATGAACCCCTGTTTATGCTCAGTGACTTGGGTGATCTCGGATCCATTGAAGTTCAAGCTGATTTATCCGCCATCCCTGAAATTCAGAATCTACAGGGTGATGAATGCTTCATGTCTTGGAAAGTATTTTTGCAAACTGAAGCAACACAAGAGCAAATTAAGGAAGTGTTTGAGTGGGTAGAAGATGATGCTGATATCGATATTAGTCTGTGCGGAGGCTTGTTCTCAGAGCAAGAGCCATCCGCACCGGTTGAGCCATTGGAGCACGATGATGCTGCACAGCAATCAAGTGAAAACGAACCGGTGGCCCAAGCGACTCAAGCACCGGCAAGTAAAGGCAAAGCAAATAAAGCTAAATCTAATGAGTCGACTTCCATTCGTGTTGGCATAGATAAAATTGACTCGTTAATCAATATGGTGGGTGAACTGGTTATTACGCAATCCATGCTCAGCCAACTGGGTGAGCAGGAAGTGACCGAAAATACCTTGGCTGCACTGCAGGAGGGGCTTGCACAGTTAGCGCATAATACCCGCGATTTACAAGAAAATGTCATGCGTATTCGCATGCTGCCAATTAGTTTTGTATTCAGCCGATTTCCACGTTTAGTGCGAGATATATCGCAAAAACTCGGTAAGCAGGTGGAGTTAAAAATTCTTGGCGAGGGTACCGAGCTTGATAAAACAGTGATGGAGAAGATCTCTGATCCCATGGTGCATTTAGTGCGCAATTCGTTAGATCACGGCCTAGAGACGCCAGAACAGCGTAAACAAAGTGGTAAACCTGAAATTGGCACGGTGACACTCAACGCCTTTCATCAAGGCGGCAATATTGTGATTGAAATAATGGACGATGGCCGAGGCCTAAATACTGAAAAAATCAGAGAAAAAGCCATCGCTAATGGCCTAATCGATGGCAATGAAGAGCTCAGTGACGACGACATTAACGAGCTCATTTTCGAACCTGGGTTCTCCACAGCCGACGAAGTGAGTGACATCTCCGGGCGCGGTGTCGGGATGGATGTGGTGCGCCAGAACATTAGCTCCTTAAGCGGTTCTATCGAGGTGGTGTCGACCCCAGGTACGGGGTCAACTTTTACCATCCGTTTGCCACTGACGCTCGCTATTTTAGATGGTCAACTGGTCCGCATTGCCGAACATACCTATATTGTGCCGCTCATTACCATCGTTGAGTCATTACAAATTGATACGAATAAGGTCAGCCGGGTCGGCAAAAGCTTGGAGGTACTGCGCCTGCGTGATGAATACATTCCCATTTTACGGTTATACCAACTGTTCAATCATCATGATGCCATTACCGAACTAGATAAAGCTCTTCTGGTCGTGGTCGAGTGTGATAACCAAAAAGTGGGTCTGCTGGTGGACGACTTACTGGCGCAACAGCAAGTGGTAATAAAAAGTTTAGAGGCGAACTATCAGAAGGTTGATGGTGTTTCCGGTGCGACTATTCTCGGAGATGGGCGGGTATCGCTGATCGTTGATATTGCCGGGTTAACCAAAATGGCCGGTTTGAAAAAGCCAGGTGCACAAGAGGCACTCATTGATGCTGCAGCCCTGCATGAGGAGCAGGTATGAAAGTAGAAGGCATTAACGAACATATTATCTTGCAGAATAATCAGGGTCACATTCAGCAATACCTGACATTCATGATGGCTGACGAAGAGTACGGCATGGATATCCTGAGTGTACAAGAAATACGTGGTTGGGAGGAAATAACCGCGATTCCTAATGCCCCAGATTATATCAAAGGGGTCATTAACCTCAGAGGAACTATCGTACCGATCATTGACTTGCGTTTGCGCTTTGGGATTGAGCCACAGCCTTACGGGCCTCTGACGGTCGTCATCGTGGTTAAAGAGCAAGTAAGAGAGAAAACTAAGGTAATGGGCTTGGTGGTTGACGCTGTGTCCGATGTTTACGCAATTAATCAACAGGATGCGAAAGGGATCCCGGAATTTAACGATTCAAGCGACAACGAATTAGTGGAGCGACTCGTTAATGTAGGGGAAACCATGGTCATTCTTCTGGATTTGCCAAAAATACTCGATTGTTAATGGCGAACAAGTACTAACAGGGTGGAAAAGCATGGGCTGGTTTACTAAGGAATCTAACACTTCAAACGAAGACACAATGCTTTTAAAAGCATTAAACAGGTCTCAAGCAGTGATCGAATTCACCCCATCGGGGAATATCTTAACCGCTAATGATAACTTCCTGCGCGTGATGGGTTATAACCTTGAAGAAATCCAAGGTCAACATCACCGATTATTTGTCGACGCCAAGGAGGCTTCAAGCCCTGAATATAAACGTTTTTGGCAGCGCTTGAGCGCCGGCGAATATATTGCTGATGAGTTTCGGCGTATAGGTAAATCCGGGGAAGATGTCTGGATCCAAGCATCGTATAACCCCGTCATGAATCAGCAGGGTGAGGTCGTTAAGGTGGTCAAGTTTGCCACTGATATTACCGAAATTAAGCTCAAGCGCGCTGAGTTAGAAGGACGGGCAAAAGCGATATCACGGGCGCAGGCGGTGATAGAGTTTGAGTTAGATGGCACCATTATCACTGCCAATGATAACTTCTTATCAACCTTGGGCTATCGCTTGGAAGAGATTAAAGGTCAGCATCACCGCATGTTTGTCACCCCTGCCGAGGCGGCAAGCCCTGAGTATACCGTGTTTTGGCAGCGCTTAAGCCAAGGAGAATATCACTCGGGGCAATACAAACGTATCGGTAAGAATGGCGCAGAAATATGGATCCAAGCATCTTATAACCCTATTTTTGATATGAACGGCGACCCTGTAAAAGTCGTGAAATATGCCACTGATATCACCGAGCAGCGCCAGCAAGAGCGACAAGCACGGGAGTCAGCGCGCCTAGCAAGTGCATTAAAGGTTTGCCAAGCCAATGTCATGATGGCTGACAACGACCTTAATATTGTGTTTGTTAACGAACAAGTCAAAGCCATGCTGCGCAATCGCGAAAAACAAATTCAATCAGCATTGCCTAACTTTAAAGTGGATGACTTGATAGGGACGTGCGTCGATGACTTCCATGCTAAACCGTCGCACCAGCGAGCAATGCTGGCAAAACTTGATGAACCCTACAGCACTAATCTTAAACTTGCCGGGCTAACGTTCAACCTAATAGCAACGCCTTGGGTCGACGAAGATGGCAAGCGTTTAGGAACCATTGTTGAATGGCAGGATATGACCGAAGAGCTTGCTCGAGAGGAGAAACAAAAACAGGCAGCACGAGAGAACCTACGTGTACGCCGTGCCTTAGATAATGTCTCGACCAATACCATGATTGCCGACAATGACCATAATATCGTGTATTTGAACGAGGCGGTGGTCAACATGATGCGCAATGCTGAGCGAGACTTACGCAAAGACTTACCCAACTTCGACAGTAGCAACTTGCTTGGTCAAAACATTGATGTATTCCATAAAAACCCAGCGCATCAACGCTCAATGTTAGAGAAACTCTCTACTACCTACAGTACAGAGATTGTCGTCGGTGGGCGGACCTTCGGATTAGTTGCCAACCCAATATTAACCGAGGAAGGTGAGCGTGCAGGGACCGTAGTCGAGTGGGACGATCGCACCGCCGAGGTCTCTATTGAGAAAGAAATCAATGACTTAGTAGGCGCTGCCCGCAGAGGTGAGCTGAATGCTCGCGTGAGTTTAGATGGCAAAGATGACTTCTTCCTGCGTTTATCTAAAGGCCTTAACCAACTGGTCGAGGTGGTGGATGAAGCAGTGGATGAAACGGCCACTATGCTGGATTCATTAGCTCATGGTGATTTAACTAAGCGTATTGATAGTGACTTCCAGGGGGCCTTCGAAAAGCTCAAGCGTGATGCCAACAGTACCGCTGATAAGCTCACCGAGATGATTGAGAAGATCACCAGCTCAGCCAACTTGGTGGCCACTGGAGCGGAGGAAATCTCACAAGGTAACACCGATTTAAGCCAGCGTACCGAGGAACAAGCCTCATCGCTGGAAGAAACGGCATCGAGTATGGAAGAGATGACCAGCACGGTGAAGCAAAATGCCGATAATGCCAAGGTTGCCAGTGAGCTTGCAGAGAAAACATGCGACAAGGCCAAGCAAGGTGGCGACGTGGTTAATCGTGCCGTTTCAGGCATGGCAGAGATTAACGAAGCGAGTAAGAAAATTGCCGATATTATCGGTGTTATTGATGAGATTGCTTTTCAAACCAACCTGCTTGCACTTAATGCCGCTGTGGAAGCGGCTCGAGCGGGTGAGCAAGGTCGCGGCTTTGCGGTGGTTGCCGGTGAAGTGCGTAATTTAGCACAACGCTCAGCGGGTGCAGCCAAAGAAATTAAAGAGCTTATCCGTGACAGTGTCGGCAAGGTTGAGGATGGCACGGTATTAGTGAATGAATCAGGTGCAACGTTGCAGGACATTGTTGAGTCGGTGCAAAAAGTAACGCAAATGATCTCTGATATTTCAGAAGCCTCCATTGAGCAAAGTGCAGGTATTGAACAAGTAAATAAAGCCGTGGCGCAAATGGATGAGATGACTCAACAAAATGCAGCCTTAGTTGAACAAGCCTCTGCTGCTAGCGAATCGATGGCGGAGCAGGCCAATAGTATGCGCCAGCTACTGAGTTTTTTCTCCATCAATATGCAAGCAGCTCTTCCGGATATGAGTACGAGCCCGAGTAATGCAGTGAAACGTTTGAACGGAGCTCAAACGCAAGTAAATAAATCACCTGCCCCCTCAGGGAATAACTTTGTTGACGATGGAGACGAGTGGGAAGAGTTTTAATAGCGTAGTGGCTACATGATGTGCCCAACTAAAGTGCGTATTGGCGAGGAGGCCCAGCAATGTCAGAGTTTATTTTTACAGATAAAGACTTTAAAAGTATTGCTGGGCAAGTTTATCAAGCGTGCGGCATCGTGCTCGGACCGCAAAAACGAGAAATGGTGTATTCGCGGCTGGCAAAACGGTTGCGCCAATACGGGTTTACCAAATTCAAGCAATACCTAGCGTTTTTGGAGCAGCATCCCGAGCAGGAGCTTAGCCACTTTATTAACGCATTGACCACCAATCTAACGTCATTTTACCGTGAGAAGCACCACTTCGATTACCTAGAAAAGGAGCTGCTCCCGCGAGCGTTAAAAGAAAATACTCGCGATCATAAGATTCGTATCTGGTCGGCAGGGTGTTCCACAGGTGAGGAACCATATTCCATTGCGATGTCGGTTGCCAAAGTCTGTCCGCGTGTTGGCTGGGATATCAAGATTCTCGCGACTGATTTAGACTCCAATGTGTTGCACAGCGCACAACAGGGAGTATACAACCAGCGACAGGTCACAGGGATCCCGGAGCCACTGTTGAAAACATGGTTTTTAAAAAGCCGCAGTGGCGAGCAAATGAAAGTGAAGCAGGCACTACAGAAGTACATAACCTTTAAGCGCTTAAACTTACTTGAGCCTTGGCCTATGAAGGGCCAATTCGACGTTATTTTTTGCCGAAATGTAGTAATTTACTTCGACAAAGTGACCAAAGAGCACCTTTACAATTTATTTGCACAGCGGCTCAAACCCGGAGGGCACTTATTTTTAGGTCACTCCGAAACCATGGGTAAAGAGCAAACTCAGTTCAATAACCTAGGTCGTACTATGTATTCTAAGGTCGGTTCATGAACCCAGCATTCAAGCCAACCTTACGCGGGTTTGAGCAAATAAAACGGTTTTGGGACTCAGGCCGTAATAAAGTAATGGCCAAGGTGTTGCCCGGTGAGTTTTATGTCACCAAGCAAGATGAGTTGGTGTCTACGGTACTGGGATCATGTATCGCCGCGTGTATCTACGACCCGGTAATGGGAATCGGTGGTATGAATCATTTTATGTTACCCAGCTCTTTGCAGCTGGAGCAAATAGATCCCGATAGCACCGACTGCCGTTATGGGAACTGGGCAATGGAATTTTTGATTAATGAAATTGTTAAAAATGGTGGATTGCGCAAGAACCTACAAGTGAAACTTTTTGGTGGCGGTAAGGTTATTCGCTCTATGACCGATGTCGGTATGGGCAATATCCGCTTTGCCAATGCATACCTAAAGGAGGAAGGGCTCAACTTGGTTGCACATGATGTAGGAGGTCCTTGGCCGAGAAAAGTGCTCTTTCACCCAGAATCAGGCGCAGTGAAGGTGAAAAAGCTGCGCACAATGCACAACGACACCATTCAGAAACGAGAACTGAAATACCTTCGCGATCTTGAGCAGGCAGATAACAATACCGATATTGAGCTGTTTTAGGAGTGACCATGATCCGTGTATTAATTATCGATGACTCAGTGTTAATCCAGTCACTATTAAAGGAAATTATCACTGACGCCCATGATATGGAGGTGGTGGGCTGTGCCAGCGATCCTTATCAGGCAAGGGAGATGATAAAACAGCTCAACCCCGATGTGCTCACTCTCGATATTGAAATGCCAAAAATGGATGGCATCAGCTTTTTAAAAAACCTCATGCGCTTGCGACCAATGCCAGTGGTGATGATTTCGACACTGACCCAGCAGGGCGCACCCATTACACTCGAAGCGTTGGAGTTGGGAGCTGTAGACTTTGTTGCTAAGCCCACCAATAATGTTCGCGCCCAAATGCAAGCTTATGCAGGTTCAGTACAGCAAAAAGTGCGCACTGCGGCTAAGGCCAACATTCGTCGTCACTCCAGCAAAACACTTGCGCCGGTAACCGTTCAAAAAGACCAACAGTTTAAACTCAACCACCTCGTAGCAATAGGTGCATCTACCGGTGGTACCGAAGCTATTAAAGAAGTGATTACTCGCTTACCTGGAAACTTCCCTGCGGTGGTTATTACCCAACACATACCACCGGTATTCAGCCAGTCTTTTGCCATACGTATGAATAATGTTTGTGCGATGCAGGTGCATGAGGCAAGTGATGAGCAAGTCATTAAGGCGGGCAATATCTATATCGCGCCAGGTGGCGAGCACCTGATGGTGCAGCGTAAAGGCGGTAAACTGGTATGTCGGTTGTCATCAAGCGAACCGGTTAATCGTCATCGTCCAGCGGTGGATGTGATGTTTTCGTCCATTGTTGAGCAACAACTAGCTAAGCACACCTGTGCACTATTACTAACGGGCATGGGGGCTGATGGTGCCAAGGGGCTGTTACAGTTAAAACAGGCAGGAGCAGTGACAGCGGCCCAGGATCAGGCAAGTTCAGTGGTTTGGGGCATGCCCAAGGCCGCCATTGACCTTGGGGCCGCACAGGTAACCTTAAGTTTAGCTAAATCTCCGCAATGGCTTATTGAGCAGGCGAAGAAGTGATCACCCAAGGTTGTGAAAACCAAAAGTAGCGCCCGCTCGCTTGTTGTGAAGGCGCAGTGCAGTTGTAACGGGCACGCCCGTCTCCCAGCTCTTGTTTGGCGGTGATTTTAACCTGCTTAGCAGAGAGCCAGTTGAGTTCGGCTCGACCTTGACCAGATACATAGCAAGCGAATTGATTTTGATGAAAGCCTTTTTCTTTGAACGAGATCGTCAGTTCAGGTTGACGTTTTGTCGTGACTGTATCGTCATAGGTTAAGGTATCGATATGAAACGGCAGTGACGCCAGCTTAGTAGACAGGGTATCCAAGTCTGCATAAAAACCAGATGCGGGAAAACGTGGTAAACGCGTAAAGTCGTTGTCTGGGCCTACGGCCCCTGAATGTTGTCCTATGCCAACATAACCCATGTCTTGCACCAGTTTTTGTAAGGCTCGGTCAAATTCGCCATAAGGGTAGGCTAAATACTTTAAACTGTAACCCAACTCTTCCTCTATACGTTTTTCTGAATACTGTAAATCCGCGCGGATACGCTCTTGCCATTGGGCCTCACTCTCGCCATCTAAGCGGTGGTGCAGATAGTCATGCTGAGCGCTATGATTGGCGATAAGGGCACCTTGCTCACTGAGTGTCTTGAGCTGCTCCCAGGTCATGACATAGCTGCGCTGCTCATCAATAAGTTTGGGGTTAACAAATATGGTATAGGGGTAGCCGAACTCGTTAAGAATAGGCGCTGCTTGCTCAATGTTGTTGTCGTAACCATCATCAAAGGTAATGGCCACGGTTTTATCATTATAGCTTTCGCCCTGTTTGAGTCCTTCAATCAGAGTGTCTAACGCAATGACTTCAAAATCATTTTTTTTAAGGTACTGCATATGAGCACGAAATGTGCTGGCATCAACACTGGTGACCTTAGGCAAGGTTTTACTTACGTGATGATACTGTAGAATAACGGCAGCTTGAGCCGATGCGCACGCCAGTGCAAAGAAAGAGAAAATTACTACATGGGACACTTTTTTAAACATAATACCCACCATAAAAGCTTATTGATGCTTGCTGGGCCTATGATTCTATCGAATATCACCGTGCCATTACTAGGCTTGGTTGATACGGCGGTCATAGGTCACCTCGGGAGTGCCCATTATTTAGCAGGTATTGCCCTAGGTGCAACGGTTATTTCTATGTTGTTTTGGCTGGCGGGCTTTTTGCGCATGAGTACCACCGGGCTTATTGCCACGGCTTATGGCGAACAAAACAAGCGCCAGCTTGTGGCCTCGCTACAGAAAAGTATCATGTTAGCGCTGCTGGTGACGTTACTACTTATTGTTTGCCAGCATCCTTTAGCCTGGTTAATGGCACAACTCTCCGATGCCTCGGCGCAAACTATTGAGCAAGCCAATCATTACTTTTATATTCGTATTTACAGTGCCCCCGCAGCACTGAGTAACTTGGTGTTGTTGGGTTGGATGCTCGGTGTACAGTATGGTCGTGGCCCTTTTCTGCTGGTGTTATTAACCAATGTGGTCAATATAGCACTCGATCTTTACTTCGTATTGAGCCTAGAAATGGGAGTCAAAGGTGCGGCCTTAGCATCCGTGATGGCTGATTACTGCGCTCTCGGGTTTGCACTGTGGTTAGTGAGCCGTTTATTTAAACGCCATCAATTGCAATGGCACTGGTATTTATCCCCTAAGCTACTGCAGTTAGGCGCCTTGCTGCGTCTCAATGGCGATATTTTCTTTCGTTCGCTGATGCTGCAGCTGTGCTTTAGCTTTATGACTTTTTACGGGGCGCGCCTTGGTGATGTGGTGTTGGCGGCGAACGCGGTGTTAATGAATTTTTTATTGCTAATCAGTTTTGCTATGGATGGTATTGCTTATGCAGCGGAGGCCAAAGTGGGGCAGGCTAAAGGAGCCAAAGATGAGCAACGTGTGCGTATGTGGGTGCGTATCAGTATGCAATGGGGCTTAGTCTTTGCGTTGCTATATGCACTTATCTTCCTACTCGGTGGTGCGCAAATTATTCGGCTGCTGACCGATGTGCCCGCAGTTAACGCCATGGCGATTACTTATTTACCTTGGCTTATCGCCATGCCACTTATCGCTATGGGCTGTTTTCTATTCGATGGTGTTTTTGTGGGGCTAATGCGGGCCAAGGATATGCGCAATACCATGATCTTCTCAGCAGCTGTGGGCTTCTTTGGTGTTTTTGCCCTGACTCAAGGCTTAGGTAATCACGCACTGTGGGCGGCGATGACGGCCTTTATGGGCTTGCGCGGGATTACTTTGGCGCTGCGTTATCATCGTCTGGCCAAGTCACATCAGTTGCTGATATAACCTGCGAAAAGCGATTAGCAAAAATGCCCAGATAGCCCCAAAGGGCAAAAAATAGGGCAACGGCGAGTAGAATAAGGCCAGGGACTTGTAACAGTGGTACATAAAAGTAGCCTGCCGCAATCAGGCCCATGGCGATGGCAAATAAGCCTAAACCGATAAAAAATCGCCTGAGGCTTAGCTTGGGCTCGCTGCCCAAGCTATATACTAGGCGTTTAAACTTAGTAGTATGAGTGTTCGCCACGGCTATGCTCGGTGATATCACGCACGCCAGAGATTTCGCTAAATTTAGCGACCATTTCCTTCTCGATACCCTCTTTGAGGGTCACATCGATCATTGAACAACCATTACAGCCGCCACCGAATTGTAAAATGGCAATGCCATCAGCGGTAATTTCTACTAGCTGAACTTGACCGCCGTGATTCGCAAGCTGTGGGTTCACATCAGTTTGCAACATGTGCTCTACACGCTCCTCTAATGAGGCATCGTCAGACAACTTACGTGCTTTAGCATTAGGTGCTTTGAGAGTGAGTTGTGTGCCCATTTGGTCGGTAACAAAGTCGATTTCGGCATCTTCCAAAAAGGGTGCACTCTCACTGTCGACAACAGCATCGAAGCCATTGAAGTTCAGACGAATGTCACCTTCCTCAACGGCATCGGCAGGGCAATAAGACACCCCGCACTCAGCTTGTGATGTGCCAGGATTGACAACAAATACACGGATGTTGGTGCCTTCGGCTTGCTCACTAAGCAATTTGGCAAAGTGGCTTTGAGCAGATTCTGAAATTGTGATCATAGTAACAACGCTATACTTGACTATTTTACTCGGTTACTGCGTATCATACTCTGCTCATCGCGTTGTCGCCAGTGTTGACCGTAAAAAGTTGGCTTAATTTTAATCGGGTGGTAGCGTGAGGACTATGGTCCTCTAACAGCAATAAATTCCATGCGTCGAATACTTTTTCTAGTGGTGCTTTTATTTGCATCTTCACTGAGTGCTAAGCCACTCGATTACTACTTTAACAATGATATTCAGTTCGACCCTAATGTCCCTACACCACAGTCGGTGCTTGGGTATGAAGTCGGTGAGTGGCATGTACGCCACGATCAACTGGTTTACTATATGCGTGCTTTGGCCGATGCCAGCGAACGTGTCAATATTGAAACCATTGGATACACCCATGAGCGGCGACCACTGCTGATGTTAACGTTTGCCGCACCACAACGCCTAGCCGATATCGAGCAAGTTCGCGCACAACACTTAGCGCGCTTAGAGGGTGAGCCGGGCACGAACGATGACCCAGCTGTGGTTTACATGGGTTATAGTGTTCATGGTAATGAATCTTCAGGCAGTAATGCGGCATTATTAGTGGCGTATTACTTGGCCGCAGCACAAGATCAGCGTGTTGAGAAGCTACTCAATGACACTGTGGTGCTGTTGGACCCGTCGCTGAACCCAGATGGCTTGGCACGTTTTGCAAACTGGGCAAACTCAAACCGAGCCATGACACCCAGTGCCGACCCTCACACACGCGAACACGATGAAAACTGGCCGAGTACTCGCACTAACCATTATTGGTTTGACTTAAACCGCGACTGGTTACTACTGCAACACCCTGAGTCTCGGGCCCGTATTGCTCAGTTCCATAAGTGGCAGCCCAATGTGCTGACCGACTTTCATGAGATGGGGCCAAACAGCACTTATTTCTTTCAGCCAGGTATACCATCGCGGAAAAACCCGCTAACACCCAATGGTAATGTTGATCTAACCAAAGCCATCGCGAAACATCATGCTCGCATCCTTGATAGTGAAGAGCGCTTATATTTTACCGAAGAAGCATTTGATGATTTTTATGTTGGTAAAGGTTCCACTTACCCAGATGTGAATGGCAGCATCGGTATTCTCTTTGAGCAGGCGAGTAGCCGAGGCCATGTTCAAGACACTGTTAATGGTCAAATGGACTTTGCTTTCACCATAAAAAACCAGCTCCTTACTAGCTTCTCTACTTTTGACGCGGTGCTTGAAAACCGTCAGCAGCTACTTGATTATCAGCAGGATTTTTACCAACAAGTAGGTAAGCTCGCAGATAAAGACAAGCTGAAAGGTTATGTGGTGAGTGCACCTAAGGATGCTACCCGTTTAGATTATTTCTTAGAGTTACTCGCGCAGCATCAAATTAAGGCTTATGCACTCGAAGAACAAACCACTGTTGATAAGCACACTTTTGCTGCGGCTAATAGCTACTTTGTGCCACTGGCGCAACGCCAATACCGACTGATTAAGTCAATTTTCTCTGAGCAGCAAAGTTTTAACGACAATACCTTTTATGACGTATCTGCTTGGACACTTGCCCATGCCTTTAATCTTGAATTTGCGCCATTAAGCAGTACTTGGGGGCTGGAGCTTGCAGAGCAGCCATGGCAACTGGATGCGCAGCCATCAGCGCAAGAACTAACAAGACACTACGCGTTTGCCTTTGAGTGGTTCGACTATGATGCACCTAAATTATTAAGCTACTTGCTGCGTGAGGGAGTCAACGCTCGCGTTGCCTTAGCACCACTGAGTGCAAAAAGTGGTAACGCGACAAAACAGTTTGCGGCGGGATCTATTGTTATTCCCGCAGGCATACAACAACACGAACATTGGCTAGATATTTTAAATGAGGCGCAACAACGCTTTGCTATACCTATCGTTGCCTTGGACTCAGGATTAACCAGTAAAGGCGTTGATTTAGGTTCGCGGCAGCTTGCTCCTGTGCACTTACCAAAAGTCTTGCTGGTGGGCGGTAAGCAAACCAGCCAGTACGAGGTGGGCGAGCTGTGGTATTACTTAGATCGCCATGTGGGTATCACGCCAAGCATTATTGAGTTGGACAACCTAAGTGGTGTGAATCTAGATAATTACACCCACATCGTGCTCGCCAATGGCCGCTACTCGGCAATGAGTAAAGCGCAAAAAGTGGCACTACAAAAATGGGTTAAACGCGGTGGTGTTATCTGGGGCCAAAAAGGTGGAGCTAAGTTCTTGGTTGATCAGCAATTACTAAAAGCCAGTTATGTATCGCGTAAAGATATGGCTGCAGTATTCGCAACCGAAGGTCTCAAATATGGTGACCAAGATATGCTTGCCGGTAAGCAGCGTATCGCCGGGGCTATTTTTAATACGGAAGTCGATTTAACGCACCCGCTGAGCTATTCGTTAACTCGTAAGCAGCTGCCAGTATTCAAAAACAGCACCTTTTTGCTGGAGCAATCCAGTGCTCCGTTTGTTAACGTAGCGAAATACACCGAGAAGCCGTTATTAGCTGGGTTTACCCATGATAATAACGTAACGCAAATCGCTAATGCGGGAGCCATTGTTGCGCACTCATATGGGCAAGGTACGGTGGTCGCGATGACAGATAACCCGGTTTTCCGAGGTTTCTGGTATGGCACTAGCCGTATCTTTAGTAATGCCTTATTCTTCGGTGAGCATATTCATGCTCGCGGTGAATAATCCAAAGAGCCGGCTTTAGCCGGCTCTTTTTACTTTGCGGTTAGGCACACAACCCAGGCCGATACCTCTTTTGCCCCAGCCTCTTTTAACTTACGAGCAGCACTATCTACGGTAGCGCCTGTGGTCATGACATCATCAACGATGGCAATGTGCATACCCTGAACACGCATTCTAACGGTAAAGGCGTTGGCTAAGTTTTTGCGTCGCGAACGCGCGCCCAGCTTAGCTTGTTGCTTTGTGCTCAATGGTCTGGCAAGAGCATTGGCGACAAATAAACCTTGTGGCACCGCCTGCTGCCAAAGCAGCACACATTGATTGAAGCCGCGCCAAACAAGCCGGGGATGAGCTAAAGGGATAGGCACGATACTATCAGGCCATTGCCAATTATCAGCACGGCTAAGAGTATATAAATGCTGCTGTAAAAGCTGTGACACGGCGACCTGGTAGTGCAGCTGATGGGCGTACTTGTATTGCTTTAGCCAAGTACTCACGGGTGGCCGATACCACTGCAAAGCCACTAAGTGATCAACATAGCGCAATGGAAACAGTCGTTGAATATCGGCACGAACTAATAAGTCGGGCTCAGAGAAGGTGCTAAATGTCGCGCAACAGTGTTGACATAACTGTGCTCCCATCGGCAGAGACTGTGAACAAAGCTTGCAGTACTGCGGAAATAGCCAACTGCGCAGGTGTGATAAAGCATCCATTGCATAACCTTTAAATCCCGTTATTATTGCTACATTGCGTGCTTGGGCTCTCTGCCCAGGCAATCCGTTTTAATAGTGGGTGTGGTCGTTAGAAAATGCAAAAACAATTGGTGTTACTGCACGGTTGGGGAATGAATAATAAGGTATGGGAGCTTATTCGCCCAGAACTCAACTTTTTATTTGATGGCGAGGTACGTGCGTTGGACTTGCCAGGATATGGTGAGAGTCAGCAGTTACACACTTATGATTTACCGACTATGAGTGCGGTGCTTGCAGATCAACTGCAGGACAACAGCGTTATCGTGGGGTGGTCTTTAGGTGGGTTGGTGGCGCTTTACCTTGCCTATTTTTACCCACATAAGGTCAGCAAAGTTATCCTTGTGGCATCCACTCCATTTTTTGCCCAACAAGCCGACTGGCCGGGTATAAAAGCACAGGTTCTAGAAGATTTTAGCTCGCAACTGCTGAACAACAGCGCAAAAACCATCGAACGCTTTTTGGCTATTCAAGCAATGGGTAGTGATACCGCCCGTGCCGATACAAAGCAATTAAAAGCGTTACTTAAGCAAGCACCACCGCCTCAGGCTGAAGCATTGCGCCAAGGCCTGGATATTTTACAACACCATGACTTACGCCACGAGTTTGCCCATATTAAGCAACCAGTGGGTGCTATTTTTGGTCGTTTGGATGCCTTGGTTCCCTACAAAGCTATTGCACAAATGCAGGCGTTGCGTAGCGATTTAGATATTGCCGTGCTTGATAAGGCCTCTCATGCGCCTTTCATATCTCATAAAGATGAATTTTTAGCTACTTTAAAATCAATGCTTTGACCTAAAACCAGCGAGACATAGCCGAAACACCTTTATTTCGTCTACTTTTTGCGCAATAATAACTATAAGTGTAATTGTAATGTAGGTGGGAAAGTTATGCCTGTAGGAGCTATTTTTAATGCTGGTGTAGAAGGCTTTAATCGCGCTCAACAAGATGTTGAGCAAGCGACCGCTAACATTAATCGCGCCACTATTGAGCGCCAAGACCAACAGCAAACTCAACAGGGTCGTCAACTTCAAGGTGCCAATGCTGATGAAGCGGTAACGGCTCCGGTGTCACAGGCTCCGCGCGTGGATGAGGAGCTGGTGAATCTTAAAGTAGCTGAATTCAACGCTAAAGCTAACACTGAGTCAATTCGTACTGCCGATGAAGTGTTAGGAACAATTATCGATATTCGTGCATAGACATGAACATAGTCACGCCAACGCCAACTATTAATTTTAATACCGCAAACGTTTACACCGAGAGTGTAAGGCGTGACAACCAGCTGCGCGAAGTGATCCCCGAGCCTAAGCAGCCAGCACAGAGCGCAACCGATAATAAAGCTGCATCAGACGCAGACAAGGCACGTAACCCCGGTCAGAGTAAAGACGCGCAAAGCAGCGAAAAAGAAACAGTTGCCCAGCAGAAAACGATTAACGAGCGCGACAGTGAGGGGTTTGAGGAGCAATCTAGCGAGCAGCAGCAACAGCAGCGCGAGCAGGAACAGCAACAAATCCAAGAGCTTGCAGAACGTGACCGTGAAGTTCGAACCCACGAACAAGCCCATGCATCGGTAGGGGGTCAATATGCCGGCTCACCGAGCTACGACTATCAACGTGGTCCAGATGGCAAAAATTACGCGGTGGGTGGAGAAGTACAAATAGATGTGGGCGAAGTACCGGGCGACCCACAAGCAACCATCGAGAAGATGCAGCAGGTGCGCTCAGCGGCGTTGGCGCCAGCAGAGCCCTCCGGTGCTGATCGAGCCATAGCGAATGAAGCAACGCAAAAGCTGGCCCGGGCTCAGGCTGAGTTGGCTGGGCAACAGCTCAACACCTCTGAAGAGGACGAAACGCCAACACCGCCAGCATTCGCAACCAACGAGCCTACTCGTCGTTTTGAGCGTGACCAAGAAGTTGAATCAAGAGCCCTACGTATTGCCGATTTTTATCAGCAAGTCAGTGCGCCGCAAGAGCGCAAGCAATCGGCTTTTATGGCGCAGGTTTAGCGCTACTTTTCCTCTTACTCGTCACCCCTATACTCGACACATTTCCTATTTCGGCCTGAAATGGTTTATTTAAAAGCAACGGCACCATCATTGCGACTGCTGATGCGTTAGTGAGGGCAAAAAAAACGCAGCGGTTGCTGCGTTTTCTATCTTAAAAAAGCTTACTTCTTAAGTTTGGCAAAGGCTTCAGCGAATGCATTGCCCATAGCGGCGTTATTCGCTTCTTTAGGCTTGCGCGGTGCGCCTTTACCTTTGTTTGTAGCGCCTTGAGGCTTTCTCGTTTGTTTGCGCTCTGCTTTCGCCGCACCAGCAGCCGGTAGCTCATCGTTTAAGCGCATGGTGAAGCTGATGCGCTTACGCGACACATCCACTTCCATGACTTTAACTTTAACAATATCACCGGCTTTGACCACTTCGCGTGGATCGCTAATAAACTTGTCGGTTAACGCAGAAATATGAACTAAGCCATCTTGATGGACGCCAACATCAACAAAGGCGCCAAAGTTGGCGACATTGGAAACGACTCCCTCAAGCACCATGCCCGGCTTTAAATCGGCTATGGTATCAACACCGGCTTTAAAGGCCGCAGTCTTAAACTCAGGGCGTGGGTCGCGGCCTGGTTTGTGTAGTTCTGCAATAATATCGGTGACCGTAGGCAGGCCAAACTTATCATCGATATATTCTTGTGGATTGACGTCCTTCAATGCTTCTGCATTGGCTATCAGTGCATCAATGGGCTTACCCGTTTTTGCGCAAATGGCCTTTACGACTGGGTAGGCTTCTGGGTGCACAGCTGAAGCGTCCAGAGCATCTTTACCACCGACAATACGCAAGAATCCGGCACTTTGTTCAAAGGCTTTAGGACCTAGGCGCTCTACTTTTTTCAGCTCAGAGCGACTCACAAAGGCACCATGCTGATCACGGTATTGAACGATGTTCTGCGCCAAGGTTTTATTCAGTCCGGAAACTCGAGTTAATAGGGGCGCAGATGCGGTATTTACGTCAACACCCACGGCATTTACACAGTCTTCAACAACTGAAGTCAGGGTTTGCCCAAGCTGACTTTGTGATACATCATGCTGGTATTGGCCAACACCGATGGATTTTGGTTCAATTTTTACCAGCTCTGCTAAAGGGTCTTGCAAGCGACGGGCAATAGAAACCGCGCCACGTAATGAGACATCTAAATCCGGGAACTCTTGAGCTGCAAACTCAGACGCAGAATACACTGAAGCGCCCGCTTCACTGACCATCACTTTATTCAGTTTGAGCTCCGGTTGTGCCTTGATCAGTTCAGCGATGAGTTTATCGCTCTCACGGCTGGCGGTGCCATTACCAATGGCAATTAACTCGACTTTATGTTGACGACACAGTTGCTCAATCGTGCGTAGCGATTTATCCCATTGATTTTGTGGGGCATGAGGGAAGATGGTGGCGGTCGCTAAGACTTTGCCGGTGCTATCGACAACGGCCATTTTACACCCGGTACGCAAGCCAGGATCAAGGCCTAAAGTGACTTTCGCGCCTGCTGGCGCAGCCATTAATAAATCTTTTAGGTTCTTGGCAAACACATCTATGGCACCGGTTTCTGCATGCTCACGCATCGCCGCTAAAAACTCATTCTCTAGATGCAGTGATAGCTTCACTTTCCATGTCCACTGCGCCACTTGGGCGAGCCAGGTACTGGCTGCTTTGCCTTCCAGCGGCAAATTGAAATGCTCGGCTATCATCGACACACATAAAGCATGGCCATCAGCGCTCTCGGCGTCTGGGTTAATGCTCAGTGCCAGCACGCCCTCGTTGCGCGCACGAAGCATGGCTAAAGCGCGATGAGAGGGAACACTCGCCACACCTTCACTGTGTTCAAAGTAATCTTGGTATTTAGTTCCTGACTGCTCTTGGCCAGCAATAACCTTACTTTCAATATGACCATGCTGCTTTATATGCGCACGCAACTTGGCAAGCAGCTTGGCATCTTCGGCAAAGCGCTCCATCAGAATAGCGCGGGCACCATCTAATGCTGCCTTATTATCTGCGACTCCTTTATCGGCATCGACATATTCTGAAGCTTGGCTTTGTGGGTCAAGATCAGGGTTCTCGAATAAGGCATCGGCCAAGGGCGCCAGACCCGCTTCGATAGCAATTTGCCCTTTTGTGCGGCGCTTGGGCTTGTAGGGAAGGTAGAGGTCTTCAAGCTCTGTTTTAGTCGTTGCTGCGGCGATGTCGGCTTGCAGTTCGCTAGTGAGCTTATCTTGCTCTGCAATGGTTTTAGTAATGAATTGACGGCGCTCTTCGAGCTCACGCAGGTAACCTAATCGCTGCTCTAGGGTGCGTAATTGAGTATCGTCTAATCCACCAGTAACCTCTTTTCGGTAACGCGCGATAAACGGTACTGTTGCTCCTTCATCAAGCAACTTGGTTGCTGCGATCACCTGTTGCTCTTGCGCTTGCAACTCTTGCGCAAGCAAAGTTGTGAGATTGCCCATTGAAAACCTTTACACTTGTCGCCCTAATACGGGCACATTAATCATAATTGCATTGGATAATATCACAGCCAACAGTGAACAGAAGGGCAAATTTCGCCGTCCCTGGCGAGGTGTTTCGCTTTGCAAAACTTTGTTAATGCGGATGCTCGACGCTGGCTACAACCTCTTGAAAAGATTGTGCGACAGGAGTGATATCTAATGCGATACCTAACTTTCTGGCAATAGCACGGGCGCAGAAAACTCCAGTTACTTGCTCTTTGTCAGTCACTAATAAATAGAAACTGCCACGGTGTTCCATAGTGCTGAGTACATTACCCAAGGTGGTATTGCGTGCAGCAAGCATACTGATACAGGGCAGGGTATGCAGCGAACGCATAATATCATGAACCTGTAGCTCACTGGGGTTGATGCCCATCTGCGCTGCTTGAGTTGTGACTCGCGCGCTCTGTAATTCGACGCTAGAAGTAACGCCTAGCACGTTATTCTGTTCATCGACCACTAACAGTGCGTCGGTGGGAGTAGCGCTGGCAAGTTTTCGTGCAGCGTTCAAAGGGGTGTTAGCCAAAATGCGAATAGGCGCTTGGGCTGTAAAATCTTGCAGTAATGTCATGGCATTACTGTTTGTGTTTAACGCCTCTGGTACAACTTGGGGAGCAGTAAATTGGCTCGCATTTGTTACGTAATGAGTACGTAGGGTTTTAAAATCAGTCATGATCTTCTCCAAATAATTGTTAATAAAAAACAGCTTATTTAAAGAAAATGGGAGGCGCTCGTTGTTGTGGGCGTAAGTTACATAGTGCACCTTTACCTAGCTCGGCGTGAGCCGCTCTAAGTGCTAAGGATTGGTATGTATTTGCTGAAATTGAAGTAGCGGTAAAGTCAAAATCTTTCTCGCTATCTTTATCTTGAGCTGGGCTTGATGTAGCTTCTAACTCGAGGGCGACACTAGGCTGATCAGTAACGCTACAAAATTGCGTGTGAGCATTGGCAACACTCCAGCTGTTAAGCACAAGTAGGCTGAGTACCAATAATATTATGTGTTTTACACTGTATTTGTGCATCACTATACTCGCCTAAAAATACCGCTACATTTAACTATGGAATGTAGACTGTGAATTAAAACTGAACAAAAAGCAATGAAAACGAAATTAATTACACGCCGTGGATACCAGCAGTTGCAACGAGAGTTAGACCACTTATGGCGCACCGAGCGCCCAGAAGTAACGAAGAAAGTCGCTTGGGCGGCGAGCTTAGGTGATCGCTCGGAAAATGCAGATTATCAGTATAATAAAAAGCGTCTGAGGGAAATAGACAGGCGCGTGCGCTATTTGCGTAAGCGCTTAGAAGACCTTCAAGTCGTTGATTACAGCCCTCAGCAAGAAGGAAAAGTATTTTTTGGCGCCTATGTCGAAGTGGAAGATGAACAAGGCGAAGTGTTACGCTTTCAAATTGTCGGTCCAGATGAAATTTATGATAGCAAAACTGTCATCTCAATTGATGCACCAATGGCGCGAGCGTTGTTAAAAAAGCAGGTTGATGATGAGGCCTGGGTATCTACCCCGACAGGGCGCAAACTTTGGTACATCAATGACATTCACTATCGCAGTGACGATAGTTAGGCCGACAACAAATGTAACAATCTAATTGTTGTTGTACATTTCCCCTGCCCGCTATTTCGAATATAGTTAATGAAGGAAAAACAACGAAAAGAAAAATAATGGGACAGGAAACAACAAAAATCCTCGTTGTCGATGATGACATGCGCTTACGCAGCCTTTTGGAGCGCTATCTAGTTGAGCAAGGATTTATCGTACGCAGCGCCGCCAATGCCGAACAAATGGATAAGCTATTAGAACGAGAAAACTTTCATTTGATGGTTTTAGATTTAATGTTGCCCGGCGAAGATGGCCTTTCAATTTGTCGTCGTTTGCGACAAAAAGAAAATGAAATTCCTATCGTGATGTTGACCGCTAAGGGTGACGAGGTTGATCGTATTATTGGCCTCGAATTAGGTGCTGACGATTACATTCCTAAACCGTTTAACCCACGCGAACTATTGGCTCGAGTGAAGGCTATTTTGCGTCGTCGCGCTAAAGAAGTGCCGGGTGCGCCTTCATCAGAAGAAAACTTAGTTAAGTTCGGTGACTTTGCGCTAAATCTGGCAACGCGAGAAATGACTCAAGGAGATGAGGTTATTTCACTGACCAGTGGCGAGTTCGCGGTACTGAAAGCTCTTGTTTCACACCCACGTGAACCACTGAGCCGCGATAAGCTTATGAACTTGGCTAGGGGCCGTGATTACAGCGCTTTGGAGCGCAGTATCGATGTGCAAGTATCACGTTTAAGACGGATGATCGAAGCCGATGCCGCGAACCCTCGTTATATTCAAACAGTGTGGGGACTGGGCTATGTATTTGTGCCCGACGGCAACAAGTAAATGAGCTTATTTCCCAAAAGCGCATTTGGGCAAACGGTATTTTTAGTTGGTGCTTTGCTACTTATAAACCAAGTGGTGTCCTATGTTGCGGTGAGCTTCTATGTGGTCAAGCCGACCATCGAGCAAGTGAATATCATGCTCGCAAAGCAGGTGAAAACGGTATTCATTGGTGTCGATGATGGCGTCGAAGTCAGTGATGAAGTGTCGAAACGCTTCTTAGAAGAAACAGGAATCGAGTTACTCACCCAGCGCGAGGCTTACATTAACGGGCTAGGGCAAGCTCGTGAATATTCAATGCTCTCCAACATTATGTCGCAGCAGCTTAATGGTTCGGCCCGTGTGCGTATTAGTCAAACTAATCCATTGGTGTATTGGATAGAACCGCCGCAGGCTCCAGGATACTGGGTGCGGGTGCCACTATCTGGCTTCACCGAAGCCAATATTGAGTTTTTAACCTTTTACCTAACCAGTATTGGCTTTCTCAGTGTGCTGGGAGGGTGGTTATTTGCGCGGCACCTAAACCGCCCACTCAAAGCACTCCAAGAAGCGGCGATGAAGGTGAGTAAAGGCGACTTTAGCACCGTTGTTGATGAGCAAGGCTCGACTGAAATGGTTGAGGTAACGCGAGCCTTCAATCAGATGTCGCGTAGCATTGCTGCGCTAGAGCAAGATCGGCGCTTGTTAATGGCTGGGGTATCACATGACTTGCGAACGCCGTTGACCCGTATTCGCCTAGCCACTGAAATGATGTCTGATGATGAGGACTATCTGCGCGAAGGTATTATTCACGATATAGAAGATATGAACGCAATCATTGATCAGTTCATTGAATATCTACGCCACCATGACAAAGGGGATAACCAACCTGAAGATCTCAACGCTTTGGTTGAAGAGGTGGTCCATGCTGAGCAACAGCATGGCCGAGATATCACACTCACTTTGAACCCCAGCCTTCCTAATGTGCCGATAAGTTGTGTGGCAATCAAGCGTGTACTCACCAATATGATAGAGAATGCCTTGCGTTATTCTGATGACAGCATAGAGGTGAATACTCACTTTTGTGCGCGCAAGAAATACGTCTGTGTCAGTGTGTTAGACAAAGGGCCTGGCATCCCTGAATCTGAGCTGGAGAAGGTGTTCGCGCCTTTTACCCAAGGTGACCAGGCACGAGGTAGTGAAGGCAGCGGTTTAGGGCTGGCGATTATTAAGCGCATCGTTACCATGCACAATGGCAAGGTTGAGCTCAAGAACCGTGAACAGGGCGGCTTGTGTGCAACTATATACTTACCAATAAAAACGCCAGCGTAATGCTGGCGTGGGATTGAATTCTCAGCGCAATGGCTAAGTATAAACAGCAGCCCTTAGCTTTGCGGGCCGGCTTGTTTAATCGCATCAGAAACATCGTATTTAGCGAAGTTCTGATTAAAGTCGTCTGCGAGTTTCTTCGCGTATTCGTTGTATTTGTCTTTATCAGCCCAGGTGTTGATAGGGTTCAGTACCTCAGTGTCGACACCAGGTACCGCCACCGGCACGTCTAGGTTTAATACATCGATATGTTGGGTCTCTACATCGGCAAGATTGCCTGACACAATCGCATCAACTACAGCACGCGTGGTTGGGATATCAAAACGCTTACCAATACCGTAAGGACCGCCTGTCCAACCAGTGTTAACCAAGTATACTTTAGCGCCGAACTCACGCACGCGCTTCATTAATAGTTCCGCATAAACACCCGCAGGGCGAGGGAAGAATGGCGCGCCGAAACAGGTTGAGAAAGTAGATTCAATATCAGACGTTGAGCCAATTTCTGTTGAGCCTACTTTAGCGGTGTAGCCACTTAAGAAGTGGTATGCTGCAGCTTCTTCACTTAATACTGATACTGGTGGTAATACACCGCTCACATCACAAGTTAAAAACACCACGGCTTTTGGTTCGCCGGCGCGATTTTCTTCTTTGCGCTTGGCAATGTGCTCTAGTGGGTAGGCGGCACGGGTATTTTGCGTCAAGCTAGCATCGCTGTAATCAGGCGTACGGGTGTCGTCTAGTACCACGTTCTCTAAAATAGTACCAAAGCGAATAGCATCCCAAATAACCGGTTCGTTCTTTTGCGATAAGTCGATGCATTTGGCGTAACAACCGCCTTCAATATTGAAGACGCTACCAGGAGCCCAACCGTGCTCATCATCGCCAATCAAGAAACGACTAGGGTCGGCAGACAGGGTGGTTTTACCCGTGCCTGAAAGGCCAAAGAACAAGGCGGTATCGCCATTCTCACCCACGTTTGCAGAGCAGTGCATAGGTAAAACACCTTTCCCTGGCAGTAAGAAGTTCTGTACTGAGAACATCGACTTCTTCATTTCACCAGCATAGTGCATACCAGCAAGTAACACTTTTCGCTCGGCAAAGTTAATGATCACAGTGCCATCACTATTAGTGCCATCGCGCTCTGGGTCGCATACGAATGAAGGTACATTCAAAATCTGCCATTGCGGTAAATTCGCAGCATTGAACTGCTTTGGCTCAATGAACATATTTTTCGCGAACACGTGGTGCCATGCAGTTTCTGTAGTGACAACAATAGGTAAATAATGCTCTGGATCGGCGCCTACTTCTAAGTGAGAGACAAAGTGATCGTTTTCAGCAACGTGGTTTTCCACACGTTCCCACAACGCATTAAATTTATCGGCATCGAATGGGCGGTTAACATTGCCCCACTGAATATCATTTTCAGTACTTGCTTCTTTTACGATAAAGCGATCTTGAGGAGAGCGACCAGTGCGACGGCCTGTTTTAGCAACAAATGCACCGTTAGCGGCTAGAGTACCTTCGCCGCGACGAACTGCCTGCTCGATCAGTTCTGCGGTTGTAAGATCAACAAAACGAGTAGCGCTTGAAGTCATTTTTTTACCTAAAATTGTGAGAGGTTGAACGGGTTAATCTAAAGCTGTGTGAGAGTGCTTTATGGATTTTATAGTAACAGAAGGTTTGCTTGTATACGAGCGGTGAAAGCCCTAAAAATGGCGGTTTTATATGAAAAAACATGAATAATTTCAGTGATACCGGTGTCATAAAAAAGCAAAATTTCATGATACCGGTGTCATTATTTTAAACAAAAAAGCTCGAGTTTTTCGTACTCGAGCTTTTTAAATGAATGAATGCTTAATTAATTGAAGATTGCTTTAATTTGCTCTTCGTTAAAGCGGTATTCACTGAGGCAATAATGGCAGTTAATAACAATTTCGCCATTCGCCTGTACGTCGGCAAGTAATTCATCTTTGCCGACATTAACGAGTGCATCAATGGTTTTCTCGCGACTACAGGTACATTTAAACTGCACTGGCTGTGGCTCGAACAGTTTAGGGTTGTCTTCATGGTACAAGCGAGTCAATACGGTGTGTGCATCTAAATTTAATAACTCGTCTTCGGTTACTGTATCGCTGAGCGTCTCTAAATGACTAAAATCAGCAGTCGCTTTGTCTTGGTTGACGGGAAGCACTTGCAGGAAAAGGCCCGCTGCACGTTCTTGACCAGGGCTTATATCCGTGGCGAACCACATCCGTGTTTTTAGTTGCTCAGATTGGGCAAAATATTGTTCCACGCATTTAGCTAAGCTGTCATGCTCTAGCGGCACAATCCCTTGATAGCGTTCGCCTTTGACTGGGGTGATAGTAATAATCATATGACCTTTACCCATCAGCGCCAGTAACCCATCTCCTTTTACTTCACCTTGCATGCGAGCGACACCGCGTAGGTTTTGCTCATGATCGCCGTTGATGGCTGCAAACTTTACTGGTCCATCACCTTGGATTTGCACATTAATATGGCCTTGAAACTTGAGTGTCGCAGTCAACAACGAAGTGGTTACGAACAGCTCACCCAAGAGCTTTTTTACGGCGTCAGGGTAGTCGCGGTCTTTGATCACTTGCGCGAAAGCATCGCTTACTTGAACGAGCTCACCACGAACATCGTGTTGCTCAAAAATATAACGGTGTAATAAATCGTTTTGCATGAGTTTCTCTATTTGGCTTTCATCTTAATCAGTTCACGGCGCTGCTTTTTGTCCGGTTTCTGATTAGGGTGTGGCGCAAAGAAGGCATTGTTTTTACGCGCAATGGCGTTTTCTTCGCGTTTTAACTTACTTTGCTCGGTTTCTTCGTAGCAGGTCAGAGCAATGGGGGCACCCACACGCTTTTCAAGTAGTTTAAGCACTTTAATATGTTTTTCATCGAAGCCTTGAGCAAGGCGAATACTCGCTCCCACTTCGACCTGACGACTAGGCTTGCAACGTTGACCGTTATAGTGGACCTTACCCCCTTGCACCATTTCTCGTGCTATGGCGCGAGTTTTGTAGAGGCGCACGGCCCATAACCATTTGTCTAAGCGCACAGATTCGCTGTGTTCGTTCGCTGCTGACTTGCTCACTTTACCTCGGTACTATTTTCTCTAAGTTAAGGGCGAAATTTAGCACAACACAACGACCAAAAAAAGCACAGAACGCTGTCATATTGCTGTCTTGCGCGGAGGTTATACTAGGCTACATGTTTTTACATTAATGCTACATGGTGTGCTTGTTGTCACTCAGTGATAGATGTACTATGTGACGTTAACGACTACAATAATAATAGTATAGAGTTTTGGATTCAGCCCAACTACAACAATGGCTTAAGCAGCTCCCACAGAAAAAAATCGTGGCCACTATCGTGCTGGTTGCGGTGTTGTATTGTGGTTATCTAGCCGCTGGGTTGCTTTGGCTGGTATGGCCACAACCGCAAGCAAGCACGGTGATGCCACCTGTGAGCCAAGCAAACAAAGGTGCAGAGCGAGCAAATATTGCCGCCATCCGTTCAGTTAATTTGTTCGGTGATGCCGCCGCTGTCGAGCAAGCTGAACCTAAACAGGAAGTTATCAGCGACGCCCCTGAAACACGTCTAAGCATAAACCTAACCGGCGTAGTAGCAGCTACCAACGACAAAACCGCCGGGCTCGCCATTATTGAATCCCAAGGGCGCCAAGAGACCTACGGTATTGATGATGTCATCAAAGGAACACGCGCTAAACTAGCAAAAGTACTTCCTGACCGAGCTATTTTGGATGTCGGTGGGCGCTTTGAAACACTGATGCTTGACGGCTTGAGCTTCACTAAAACCGTATCTATGCCTGTGCCAGCAAGTCGGCCACAAGCTGATAATGCCCCCAAAGCGAGTGCCGGTAAGGCGAAAACCATCAATGCCACAGCCAGTGCCGAGGCCAAGCAAGCTCTACAGCAAACACGCAAACAAATTCTTGCCGACCCGGGAAAGTTATCGGAGTATCTACGCATCACTCCGGCACGTAACCAAGGTCGTCTACAAGGGTATAAATTAAGCCCTGGAAAAGATCCGGCTCTATTTAAACAAATGGGCCTTGAAAATAATGACATCGCCATTGCTATAAATGGTTATCAGCTAACCGATATGAAACAAGCCATGGCAGCATTGCAAGAGCTGCGCAATAGCACCGACGCATCTATTACCGTGAACCGCAACGGGCAACTGTTCGATGTGCAATTTAGCCTGCAATAATCACACGTTTGGAGTAAGAACAATGGGCGCGAAATTTCGCACAAAAATAATAAAAGGGCTTGCCAAGTATGGCGCGCTACTTTTCGCCGCTGGGGTAAGTTTAAATCTATACGCAGTCGAATATGCGGCAAACTTTAAGGGCACAGACATCAACGAATTTATCAATATCGTTGGTAAGAACCTTAACAAGACGGTGATCATTGACCCCAATGTACGTGGCAAAATTAATGTGCGTAGCTACGAGCTCATGGATGAACAGCTGTACTATCAATTCTTCCTCAACGTTCTCGAAGTACACGGCTATGCTGCTGTCGAAATGCCTAGTGGTATCATTAAAGTAGAGAAAAGCTCAGACGCGAAAAAGTCTAATGTGCCAGTCATCGGTGAAGATGACGGCATGGGCGGTGATATGCTGGTAACTCGGGTTGTGCGAGTGAAAAATGTAACCGTCCAAGAGTTGGGTCCACTGATCCGTCAGTTTAGTGACCAAAAAGATGGCGGCCATGTTACCAACTTTAACCCTTCTAACGTCATGATGCTGACCGGTCATGCCGAGTCGGTAAACCGCCTTGTGGAAATTATTCGCTTGGTTGACCAAGCCGGTGATAAACGTGTTGATATTGTGCGTCTGAAACATGCCACGGCCTCTGATGTGGTGTCTGTTGTTGATAATATTTTTAAAGACAATGGCAAAGGCAGCGTCCCCGACTTTTTGATCCCTCGGGTCGTTGCAGATGAGCGTACCAACAGCGTGATTGTCAGTGGTGAAGGGCAGGCCCGCACGCGCGCCATTGAACTAGTCAAGCGTTTAGATAACGAGCTAGAGACAACCGGGAATACCAAAGTATTTTACCTTAATTACGCTAAATCAGATGAGCTGGTTAAGGTATTACAGGGGGTTAGTAAGTCTTTAAAAGAAGAGCAGCAAGGCAATGGTAATGCTGCGCGCACCACACGTCGCGGCAGTGATGACATCAGCATTGAAGCGCACGAGGCGTCGAACTCATTGGTGATTACCGCCCAACCCGACATGATGCGTTCACTTGAAAAAGTGATTGAACGATTAGATATTCGCCGTGCGCAAGTCTTGGTAGAAGCCATTATTGTTGAGGTTTCTGAAGGCGATGGCGTTAACTTTGGTTTGCAATGGATCACCGAACAAGGTGGCATGTTGCAGTTTAACAACGGCACCACCGTGCCCGTTGGCTCACTGGCAGTGGCAGCAGAGCAAGCCCGTGATAAAACCGTAAAACGCACTGTGGTAGGTGATGAAACCGGTAATGCCAGTGAGTTTGAAGAAACGATAGAAGGTGATTTAGGTCCTCTTGGTACCCTTTTAGGTGGAATCAATGGCTTAGCTATGGGTATCGTTAAGAATGACTGGGGCGCGATAGTCCAAGCCGTCTCTAACGACACCAATTCGAATATCTTGGCGACCCCTTCGATTACTACCATGGACAATGAAGAAGCGTCGATGATTGTCGGTCAAGAAGTACCCATTATTACCGGCTCGTCGACCGGCAGTAACAATGAAAATCCATTCCAGACTGTTGATCGTCAGGAAGTGGGTGTGAAGCTTAAAGTAACACCGCAAATAAACGATGGCTCGGCAGTGCAGCTAACCATTGAACAAGAAGTATCGAATGTCGCGGGTTCAACGGCGGTGGATATTTCCATTAACAAACGTGCTATTACCACCACAGTGTTAGCCGACGATGGTGGTATGGTTGTGCTCGGCGGTCTTATCGACGAAGACGTCCAAGAAAGTGTCTCTAAAGTGCCGTTACTCGGTGATATTCCTGTGCTCGGTCACTTATTTAAATCCACCAGTACGTCAAAGCGTAAACGTAATCTTATCGTCTTTATTCGCCCCACAATTTTACGCGATATTGAGAGCATGAACCGTTTGAGCCACAGTAAATATAAATTTATCCGTGGTGAGCAGCTCAAACAAAGCGATGACGGTATCGATTTGATGCCAACCGAGCAAGTGCCATTGCTACCTGAGTGGAATGACGCGCTCGTATTGCCGCCGACCTATGAAGAATATTTGAAAGAGCAAAATAAGGCTGAGCGAGACAATGACTGAGCAAATCGCCGCCCAAAGCAGCGCCGAGGTGCCCGTCACTGACGAAGCGCTGATGGAGGTATCAGAAACCGTTGCCACAGCGCCACTGCGACTGCCATTTGCCTTTGCGCGCCGCTTTCAAGTGCTATTGGTGGAGCATGATGAGACGTTACTGCTTTACCATAGCCATGATTTAGAGCCTCAGGTTATGTTGGAGGTGCGCCGCTTCGCAGGCCGAGGGTTTAGCGTAGAGAGGTTGCCGGAGGACAAATTCGAACTCGTCCTTGAGGCGGCCTATCAACGCGATAGTTCGGAAACCCAGCAGTTAATGGAAGATATCGGCAATGAGGCCGATTTATTCTCTCTCGCTGAGGAGCTACCGCAAACCGAAGACCTGCTTGCTGCTGACGATGATGCGCCGATTATCAAGCTGATTAACGCCATGTTGGGCGAGGCTATCAAAGAGGGTGCATCGGATATCCATATCGAAACCTTCGAGCAAGAGCTTGTGATTCGTTTTCGCGTCGATGGTGTGCTCAAAGAGGTGCTCAAGCCTAATCGCAAGCTAGCTTCGCTGCTCGTATCGCGTATTAAAGTTATGGCTAAACTGGATATTGCTGAAAAGCGTGTTCCTCAAGATGGTCGTATCAGCCTACGCATTGCTGGGCGCGCGGTTGACGTGCGGGTGTCAACGATGCCATCAAGCTTTGGTGAGCGGGTGGTGCTGCGTCTACTTGATAAAAACAATGCCCGCCTTGATTTACAAGACCTGGGAATGACGCGACGCAACCAAGATCTGTTTGCAGAGCTTATTCGTAAACCCCATGGCATTATTCTTGTAACCGGCCCAACAGGTTCGGGTAAAAGTACCACCCTGTATGCGGGAATGACGGCCATTAATAGCCGAGACCGCAATATCCTCACCGTTGAAGACCCTGTTGAGTACGAGATCCCCGGTATCGGCCAAACTCAGGTCAATCCCAAAGTGGATATGACGTTTGCGCGCGGTCTGCGAGCTATTTTGCGTCAAGATCCAGATGTGGTGATGGTGGGTGAAATCCGTGATTTAGAAACCGCGCAAATTGGTGTTCAGGCGTCACTCACCGGTCACTTAGTACTGTCAACTTTGCACACCAACACCGCAGCCGGGGCGATCACCCGTATGGAAGATATGGGGGTAGAACCTTTCTTATTGTCCTCGTCGCTGTTAGGAGTCTTGTCTCAACGTTTAGTGCGCACCTTGTGTAATAATTGTAAGCAGGCTCATGAAGCTGATGAAAGTGAATGCCAGCTCTTAGGTGTGCCCGCTGAAAACCCACCTACTATCTATCGCGCCCAAGGCTGTGAAGAATGTAACTATAACGGTTATAAAGGGCGTACCGGTATTCATGAGTTGTTAGTGGTGGACGACCATATCCGTGAGCTGATCCATAACGGCCATGGTGAGCAAATGGTTGAGAAATATGTGCGTCAGCACAGCCCAAGTATTCGCCAAGATGGCTGCTCTAGAGTTCTTGCTGGAAAAACGACTTTGGAAGAAGTGTTACGGGTTACCCGTGAGGAGCAATAGTGGCAGCATTTGAATATCGCGCGTTAGATGGGCGAGGCAAAGAAAAAAAAGGGCTTTTAGAGGCCGATACGGCAAAGCAAATACGTCAGCAATTGCGTGACAAAGGACTGATGCCTGTTGCCGTGGAATTAGCCGCTTCTCAAGAAAAGGCCAGTGCTGCCAATAAAGGCTTATTAGGCAACGTATTTAAAGCGAAAATATCGACGTCAGATCTTGCCCTTATTACCCGTCAGCTTGCCACTCTTATTCAATCCGCTTTGCCAGTTGAAGCTGCGGTCATGGCCGTGGCCGAGCAATGTGAGAAGCCGCGCCTGAAGAAAATGTTGATGGCGGTACGCTCGAAGGTAGTTGAGGGTTACACCCTAGCCGATGGCCTCGCGGAGTTTCCTCACGTGTTTGATAATCTGTATCGGGCGATGGTCTCAGCAGGTGAAAAATCAGGGCATCTAGACCAGGTTTTAAACCGCTTAGCGGATTACACCGAGCAACGTCAACACATGCGCTCACAGATTACCCAGGCCATGGTATACCCTATCATTTTGGTGATTTTTGCCGTGGCCATTGTTTCCATTCTTCTGGGAACTGTGGTGCCCAAGATATTGAAAACCTTTGAAAAGTCAAAGCAAGCTTTACCTTGGACCACCGAGTGGGTGATGGCTGCCAGCCACTTCGTGCAAAACTATTGGTTTGTGTGCATCGCAGTATTTGTGTTGCTCACAGTCGGTATTAAGCAAGCGCTGAAAAAGCCCAATATTCGCTTTTGGTATGACAGCAAGCTGCTCACCTTACCCGGTATCGGCAAAGTGAGTCGGGGCTTAAATACTGCGCGTTTTGCTCGTACCCTAAGCATTCTTTCTTCCAGTGCTGTGCCGCTGCTTGAGGGTATGAAAATTTCAGGTCATGTGCTTGCCAACGAGAAGATTAAAGCGGCCGTTGCCGAGGCGGCTACTCGAGTCAGTGAAGGGGCTAGCCTTCGAGCGGCGCTTGAGCAAACTAAGCTTTTCCCGCCCATGATGCTACATATGATAGCCAGTGGTGAGAAGTCAGGCGAGTTAGAGCAAATGTTAGAGCGCGCCGCCGACAACCAAGATCGTGAGTTTGAAACCATGGTCAATGTGTCACTTAAACTTTTGGAACCCGCGATGATAGCAACCATGGCTATTATCGTGTTATTTATCGTAATGGCCATATTGCAACCGATTATGGCGATGAACAAGGCCATTGGCTTATAAGCTAAGGCGCAGATGGATTTAAGCAATTAGAGGTAATGACAGTGAGAAAGCAATCTGGTTTTTCATTATTAGAAGTGATGGTAGTTCTGGTCATTATTGGCATGATCATGTCAATTGTGGCACCCAACATTATGGGACAACAGGAAGAGGCCGCATTAGACAAAGCAAAGCTAGATATTCAACAGCTTGAAGATGCATTGAGCCTGTATAAATTAAAAAATAAGACCTACCCAACCACGGAGCAAGGTCTTGAAGCTTTGGTGACCAAAACAAGTATTGAACCGGTGCCAAAACGTTTTCCTGATGGTGGTTTCATAGAGAACTTACCGGAAGATCCATGGGGTAATCCGTATCAGCTTATTTACCCAGGAGAAGTCGGTAAGATTGACGTATTTTCAATGGGTCCGGACGGTGAAGCGGGTACTGAGGACGATATCGGTAACTGGGACGAAGAAGAGCGTTAATTTGTATGGCAGTTGCTCGTCATCGTGGCTTTAGTTTAATCGAGATTTTAGTGGTTTTAGCGATCATCGCTTTTACCGCTAACCTCGTGGTATACAGCATCGATGACTCACATGAGGATGAGCTCGAGCAACACGCCCTCGCGCTGCAAACCAGTATTAATTATGCCTCTGAGTACGCCATTTTAAATCAGCGTCAATTAGGGTTGTATGTTGCCGATAATGGCTATGAGTTTTTAACCTATGCTGAGCAGGAATGGCGGCCATTGGAAGATGCCGAAGGGATACTGAAAGGCAAGCAATTCGAACCGCCTTTTGAGTTGACCCTTAATCAAGAAGATTTGCCATGGGCGCAAGATAGCCTGCTCGATGCCGTCGACTGGCAGCAGCTTTTAGGGGTCGATGAAGAGGACTTCCTTGAGCTGGAAAAAATGAAAATCCCGCAGGTGATGATCCTTTCCTCTGGAGAGGTCAGCCCGTTTGAGCTGGCGTTGGCCGTGGATAGCCGTGAAGAAGAGCTTATGCCCTACACCATAACCGGTGAGTTTATGGCTCCCGTGGCACTTGATAGAGAGCAGTGGCCATGAATCGAAACAGGGGGGGGCGGTATCAGGGCTTTACGTTGTTGGAAGTGATGGTGGCCTTGAGTATATGCGCCATGGCTGGCATCGCGGCGATGCAAATCAGCGGCGAGCATATTAATCACTTAAGTACCATCGAAGAGCAAACCTTTGCGTCTTGGGTGGCAGAAAACCAGTTAGTTGAAATTCGTGCTCAAGGTGACAAGTGGGCTGCTAAAAATAACCATAAAGGCAAAGTCGAGTTGGCTGGAAAAACCTGGTATTGGCAGCAAAAAGTCACGCGCACGGCGGACAGTAGCTTTGTAAAAGTGGATATCGAGGTGTACACCGATGAGCAATACGAGCAGTTTGCTTACACCCTGTCCACCTATATCGATAAAGAGGCCAAAAGCAATGGCCGGCGCTAATGGCTGTCACAATGCGGGCGAAGGCGGTTTTACCTTAGTCGAGGTGTTGGTCGCGTTGGCTGTGATGGTGTTTATTATCGGCGCAACCCATCAGATTTTGGACGTAACCACACGCACCAAGGAAGCGTCAGAGCAAACCTTGGATGAGCTCTCACGGCTACAAAACGTATTTCGTATGCTAGAGCAAGACTTTAGCCAGATCACTAAACGCAAAGTGCGCAACGAGGCTGGTGATACGCAAGAGCAATTCCTGATGCACGAACGTTATTTATTCGATAGCGAGTTTGATGGTATCGGCTTTGTGCGCAGCGGCTGGACAAACCCCGGCTACCTATTACCGCGCAGTGAATTGCAAGCTGTGGCATATCGGGTACAAGAGGGGCGGCTAGAGCGGCTATATCGACTCTATGTCGATCAGTTAGATAGTACAGAGCCACGTGTGCAAGTGCTGTTGGAGGGGGTGCAAGAGCTCACTTTTGAATTTTATGACAGTAAAGGAGAGCAGCCATGGCAGCCACAGTGGCAACAAGAGGGATTACCCAAAGCGGTATCTATTGAGCTGACGCTAAAAGACCGGGAGCCAATTAAACGTTTGTTTTTACTTGCAGGGCAAGGCAAAGAGGCAAAAAGTGGCGAAAAGTAAACAGTCAGCTCGTGGTGCAGCGCTGGTTATCGTGTTGTTTATTGTCGCCTTGGCGACGACGATAGCGGCACAAATGAGCATCAATTTAATGGTGCAAGTGCAAAAGTCTACGAATTTAGACGATTTCCGCCAGGCGAAATGGTATGCCTATGCAGCGGAAGCGCTGGCACAAAAAGTGTTGCGGGAAAGCATTGAAAAAGAGCCCGATAAAATGCATTTACAACAACCTTGGGCACTCGCCGCTGACACCCCTTATCCGGTGGAAAACGGCACCATTAGCGGTGCGATAAGGGACTTACAAACGTGCTTAAACTTAAATGCCTTGCGCGCTGAGCCCAGTGCTGCTGAAGGCGGCTTTGTAAAATCAAATCCTGCGCACAAGGCGCTGCTAGCCTTGCTCAAAGAAGTTGAGGAGTTGCCTGCGCAAGAGTCGGAAGAGGCCATGGCTGACAGTGTCTTTGATTGGCTTGATGAAGACAGTATTACCATGCGTTCTGGCGCTGAAGAAGATGAGTATTTGTCACGTGATGTGCCTTACTTAACCGCCAATAACTTCTTCGCCGATATTTCAGAGCTGCGTTTAGTGAAGGGCTTTAACCCCTTAGTCATGCAGAAAATAGCCCCCTATGTGTGCGTTATTCCTGATGACGAGCTGTTTTCTATTAACGTCAATACCATTACTGAAGATCAGGCGCTGTTATTAGCAGCAATGGTCAATGGTCTCAGTGAGTCAGGTGCGCAGGCGGTGATTGCCGCTCGTCCCGACGAAGGATTCGATGAGCTCAATGAGTTCACCACAGAAGTAAAAAAACAAGGCGGACAGGATGTGAAGGCAGATGATGAGCGTTTTGTGTTGAAAAGTGAGTACTTTCAATTACAGACCACCGCTACCTTCGTTGATTTCGAGTTTACTATGACGTCATTACTACAAGCAGATAAAAACAACGTAACTATTTTGGCGCGAAAATTTGGAGGCGTGCAGTGAGAGAGTCCTTACTGATCCACGTGGGCGAGCGCCCCGATCAGCCCATACATTGGCTGGTCTATAACCGCAGTGAAAATGAAATTATTGGCAGTGGTCAACTACATGATGCCAATGAATTAGAGCAGTTAGCAACGAAAGCACATAACCGTGAGTGCACCTTAGTGTTACCCAGCGCTCAGGTGCAATGTCACCGCGTGCAATTGCCGACTAAGTGGAGCCGCAAGCTAGAGCAAGCGCTTCCTTATATGATTGAGGAGCAGGTTGCCGTTGATGTCGACAGCTTGTTTATCGCTCACGGCCAGGCGCACAGTGATGGCGAGCAGCACTTCATTCAGGTTGCTTTGGTGAACCGTCAATGGTTGCAAAATTGGCTATCAGTATTGAGCGATGCGCAGTTGCTTGTCGAGCATATTCACAGTGATGCCCTGTTATTACCAGAGCCTCAGCCACAGCGAGCTACCGCGATGGCTGTCAATGAGCATAGCTTTTTGGTGCGCTATGGAGCGTGGCATGGTGCACAGCTAGAACCACAGTGGGCCGAAGCCTTTTTAAGTGCCGTTGGCGTACAAACCTTAGACTTGTATAGCCCGTTGCCTGGTTATCACAGTGAGCAGATAGCCACCGAAGTACATGAAGAGAAGTTTGAGTTACCTTTGGCGATGTTCGCCACCGCCTCGTCGCCAATCGATCTTCGCCAAGGCGAATTTGCTTATAAAAAGCAAAGCTATGGCTGGTTAAAAACTTGGCGCCCAGCGATGGTGGCAGCAGCGGTGACCTTGGTCTTTATGCTTGGGGTTAAAGGCGCGCAGCTTTATCACTATAGTAGCCAAGCTGAAGCAACCAAGGCTCAGGTGATCAGTACTTATGAACGTGCTTTCCCAGGCACTAAAGTGCGTCCTCATTTATTACGGAGTCAGATTAACGGTGCTTTGAAAGAAAGTGGCCAAGATCCGAGCGCTCAATTTTTATTATTACTACAAGATTTTGCCGATGTGGTGCAACAAAGCAAACAGTTTGTGCCGCAAACATTACGCTTTGACCAACGTCGCAATGAGCTACGCGTAGGGGCTCGAGGGCAAGATTTCCAAAGTTTTGGGCAGGTAAAAGCCAAACTCGAGCAGCGCGGTTTAGATGTTGAGCAAGGCTCACTCAATAACGATGGTGAAAGTGTCATCGGCGAGTTAAGAATAAGGGGAGCACAATGAGCGCACTCACTAATTATTGGCAGTCCTTAAAGCCGCAAGAGCAACGCTTACTCTTAATTGCTGGTGCGGTATTTGTGGTGTTCTTCTTTGTCATGGTGGTTTATCGGCCGTTGAATAATGCCATTGAAGACGCCAAGCAAGACCAGCTAAAACAACAAGAGTTGCTGCAATTTGTGCAGCAAAGTGTGGTCAAGCTCAAAGCAAAAGGTGCCGTTGCCAACACCGGTGGCAAAAATGTGACGCAAATCGTCAACCGCACCCGGGGTCGATATCAAATTGCGATCAGTCGTATGCAGCCAAGCGGTGATGGCTTACGGGTAAACATTGACAGTGTGCCGTTCAACCAGTTGTTAGCTTGGCTTGACGAGTTGGTGAACAATCACGGCGTTAGCATCGCCAATATTGAACTGTCGCAAGACCAAAAGCCTGGGCATGTGCGCGTTAGCCGCATTGTATTGGAGTAACTATGTCTGTGAAGAAAGCATTCGCTCTGGGAAGCTTATTTTTACTATCTTTTATTATCTTTGCTGTGGCTTTATTTCCCGCCTCTATCGCGCTTAATTTGGCGGCTAAGCAATTGCCGCCAGGATTACAGCTAGGGCCAGCAAGCGGAACCATCTGGCAAGGACAAATAAATGGTGTGCGCTATCAAGGTCAATACCTGAGCAAAGCGCAGTGGCAAGTAAATGCCTGGGCATTACTAACAGGTAAAGCGCAAGTGGATGTCACCCTAGGTAATAAACGTAACCCTGAGGAGCTCTCTGCGGGTGGGGTGATTAATTATGGGTTGTTTGAGAAGGACTTAACGGTTACTGATGCTAATGCCCGTATTCGTATAGAGCAGGCATTGGCACAAGTACAACTACCTATTCCCACTCAAGCGCGGGGGCGGATTTTTGTTGATATTGCCCAATATCAATTGGGTCAGCCGCACTGCCAAGCTCTCGCTGGTGAAATTAGCTCACCAGATATCACCGTGAAAGGGCGCAATGGCTGGTTCAGTATTGGTGAATTAGAAGGGCAGTTAGCCTGTAAAAACGGCGGTATTAGCGTGAAAGTTGATAAAGAGAATCGCCTTGGGCTGCAAGTTGATGCGGGCCTTAACGAGCGTAGTCAACTTACAGCAAGTGGTTTTGTAAAACCGGATGCGAGTCTACCTAAGGATGTGCATGATGCTGTACAGTTCCTTGGCAACCAAACCAGTGATGGGCGTTATAGGATCAACTTCTAATGACCGACAGTGTGCAGCAACAACTGCAAAAATACTTGGATGAACATGACCACGCAATGGACTTTGTGCAGCTGCAAGGCTACTTGTTTGCCCTTGTGTGCGCCCCTCAGCCTATCGAGCCAGAGCAATGGTTGGTCGATGTGTTGGGCGAGCAAGCCGCGAAGAGCGATGAGAGCGTATTATTTGCGTTAATGAATGCGCAGCAACAGGTGAGCGATCAAGTTTATAGTGAGGGGTTCAACCTGCGTAAGGTTGTGCAATTGCGTCAGCCTTGGCAGCATAACTTTGCCAATGATGCACCTATACTTCTGTGGAGCCAAGGGTTTGCGATTGGTGTTAGCTATTATATTGAGCCGTTGCTAACGGCGCAGGCGGTGGATGATGACAGTCGCGAGATGTTGCTACAAGCGGTGACCGTACTGAGTTTGTTCAGTGAGCAACAAGCATTTTGCGCACAAGCGGCACAAAGTGGGCAGAGCGAGCAACAGTTTGCCGAAGTCTTGTTCGATATGATGGCCGACTTTAGCCTCGGCTTTGCTGAGCTGATTGAGCTTGTTGCGGTGCAAAGTGGCTTGTTTGATGATGAGCAAGAATGGGACGGTTAGGATAGCTGCAATAACACGTCGGTACAGCCCTTTTCGCACCGTGCGCTCGCATAGCCCGGCTCAGCCAGAGCGAGGGTGACTTTTCCATGGCAGTGCTCGCAGCGCACCTCTTGACCTTTAGACAGTCGCTGTAGCAATTTTTTTTGCTGCACAAACGACTGGCTTTGCTTTTTGGTCAGTGACGAGAAATCCATAACTTAGTGGGTGCTGGCGATGACCGAGCAGCTTTGGCGCAAAGCATCACCAAACAGATATTCATTAAGCTCGCGGTTTAAACAGTATTTATGCTCCCATGCGTACATGCTCTTAACGGTACGCAAAGCAGACGCTAGATGTTGATCCTGTTTGTCTGTCAAGCGTACCTGTTGGCGAATTTGCTCTAGGGCTCGTTTGGCTTTGACTTCTTTGTTCACTTTACTGGCCGCGCTCAAATCGGACATGGTCTGATTAAACAGCTTGTCGCGGGGGCCTTTTACTATCGGGTGGTCTATGGTGAAAAAAGCCAACACCAAAAAAATAATAACCAATAACTTCTTCATAACTAAACCTTGATCTAGGTAACTGCGAGCGCAGCCCTAGTTTAGTAAACTCTGTGTTTTAAAAGCAAGCAAAAGCCATCATATATGCCTGCAAAGGCATCATTTTTGTCGCTAAATTGATATACTTGCACTCTAAGCAGTTAAACTAACTGTCCCCTTCCTAAAAACGTGGCGTTGAGGAAAGACAATGGATAAAGAGCAGCGGATCAAGGTAAAAAATATCCCTACTGACGTGAAGATCGAAAAGCCCAGTGCGGCGCAAAGCGATCGATTTAATCCCCGTAACCGCATTTACGTTCGCGCTGTAACAGGCCTCCATCAATTGTTACGTCAACGTATTGGTCTGGTAGGAATGTTGGCCTTTATGTTACTTCCTTGGATTAATTACAATGGCCAGCAAGCAGTGTTATTCGATTTAATGAACCAGCACTTCACCATTTTTGGGCTGACGTTTTTACCGCAAGATCTCACCATTCTCGCGTTTATTTTTATGATTGCTGCCTTTGCGCTGTTTTTGGTGACTACCTTTTACGGCCGAGTATGGTGTGGTTATACCTGCCCGCAAACCGTGTGGACGTTTATTTTTATTTGGTTCGAAGAGAAGATAGAGGGCACTGCAAATCAGCGTAAAAAGTTGGATCAGCGCCCCATGGACTTTGATAAGTTTTGGCGTAAAACAGCCAAGCACGGTAGCTGGCTGCTTTTCTCTCTCTATACCGCTATTACCTTCGTTGGCTACTTCACTCCTATTCGTGAGTTGTTGCCTGACTTTCTTACCTTTTCAGCCGGTGGTTATGCGGTATTAAGTATTGCTGTCTTTACGCTATGCACCTACGGTAATGCTGGGTGGATGCGCGAAATCATGTGTTTGCATATTTGTCCTTACTCACGTTTTCAATCAGCCATGTTTGATAAAGATACCTTCACAGTCAGTTACGATGCTAAGCGCGGTGAGAAACGTGGTCCACGTGGGCGTAAACAAGATCCAAAGGAACTGGGTTTAGGCGATTGCATCGACTGTAACTTGTGTGTGCAAGTGTGCCCGACCGGCATCGATATTCGTAACGGCCTGCAGTATGAGTGCATAAACTGTGGCGCCTGTATTGATGCCTGCGATGGCGTGATGGATAAAATGAATTATCCACGCGGGCTTATCTCCTACACCACCGAGCGCAACCTTGAAGCGTCGGCAGAGAAAACCAAACCCGTTCGTGGCAAGCTGATTGGCTATTCAGTCATTCTATTTATTCTTATTGGTGCGCTGGCGGCCAATATCATGATGCGCGTGCCGATGGACTTAGACATTATCCGCGATCGGAATCAGCTGTATCGGGTCAATATGGAAGGCTTGGTAGAGAATACCTATACCTTAAAGATTCTAAATAAAGCCCAGCAAGAACAGCGCTTTAGAGTCGAAGTGCAGGGGTTGGAGCATTATCAAGTGATTGGTGAGCAGGAGTTCACCGTACAGCCGGGGCGCTCCCACAATGCACCGTTGTCGGTGATCATTGACCCTTATGACTTACGTAAGCCAATGACCGAATTTGAGTTTGTGCTTTACCCAGTGGATAGCCCTGACACTCAGCTTAAGCAATCCAGCAACTTCTTTAAAGGGCGCTAATGTGAGCGAGTTTAGTTTTGCATCTTTGACACCTGACACCATTTTAGATGCCCTTGACTCGGTTGAGGTGTACGCCGAGTCCGGGTTATTAGCACTCAATAGCTATGAGAATCGGGTGTATCAATTTTTGGCAGAGGATAAGCGCCGCTATGTTGTAAAGTTCTATCGCCCAGAGCGTTGGAGCGATGCACAAATTTTGGAAGAGCACCGCTTCACTCAAGAATTAATGGATGCTGAGGTGCCAGTGGTGGCACCTTTGACAATCAACGGCAAGACCCTGTTTAAGCATCAAGGTTATCGTTTTACCTTGTTCCCAAGTGTGGGTGGCCGGCAGTTTGAAATGGACAACCTGGATCAGTTGGAGCAACTCGGGCGCTTAATCGGGCGGATGCACCAAACGGCTAAAGCGTCTGCTTTTGAGCAGCGACCAACGCTTGGGTGCGACGAGTATTTGCATCAAGCTAAGGTTCATTTACAGCAAAGTAACTTGGTGAGCACAGCCATGTCGCTGCCATTTTATACGGTACTGCAACAGGTTATTGATAAAACGGTACAACTTTATGATTGTTCGCAGAGTATTCGCTTGCATGGTGACTGCCACGCTGGCAACATTCTATGGTCTGCGGACAACACCCTGACATTCGTTGACCTTGATGACAGCCGACAAGGCCCTGCGATTCAAGATTTATGGATGATGCTCAGTGGTGACAGGCAAAATCAGTTATTGCAGCTTGATACCTTGGTTCTGGCATATGAAGAGTTTGCCGACTTCGACCATTCTCAGTTGCGATTGATTGAGCCATTGCGAGCCATGCGCATGGTGCATTATATGGGCTGGATAGCAAAACGTTGGTCAGATCCGGCGTTTGAACGGAACTTTTCTTGGTTTGCTGAAGACAAATACTGGGAACAGCAAACTCTGGCTTTAAAAGAGCAGTTGGCGGCGTTAGATGAGCCACCATTAAAACTTTTACCTTAAGCACCTGCTTTTGATGTTTAATGTATACATTGAGATGACTATGATAAAAACTTTAAAATATTCACTACTACTACTTTGCCTACCTGTTGCCGCTTGGGCAGCTGACTTTAAAGCGGGCGAGCACTATCAAGTACTTGAAGCTGAAGCGTCTGAAGCTGATAAAGTAACCGAATTTTTCTCTTTCTACTGCCCTCATTGCTTCAAGCTTGAGCCTATTGTTGGGGCACTTGAAGAGTCACTGCCTGAAGGCGTGCCTTTAGTTAAGAGCCATGTAAACTTCTTACGTATTGATAAAGATGCGCAAAACCGCTTAACTCGGGCTTACCTCGTTGCCAAAGAAGAAGGTAAAGATGCCGAAGTAGCGCAGGCGATTTTCGATAGCATTCACCGTCAACGCGAGCCATTACAAACGCAAGAGTCTGTGGAAGCGTTGCTCGCAGAGCAAGGCATTGATGCCCAACGTTTCGCTATGCTTGCTGCGAGCGAACCTGTTGTAAATGGTGAGAAAGAAGCCGTGGATGACCAAACAACTTACTCAAAGCTAGGTGCTTTGACCGGTGTGCCAACACTCATCGTTAACGATAAGTACAAAGTACATGTGCATAAAGTGGCATCGCAACAAGAGCTAAACGAGCTCGTAAACTATTTATTAGAAAAATAATCGGAGTACTCGATGAAGAAGTTCATTGCTTTAGCCATGATGGCATTAGCGCTGCCTATCAGTGCAATTGCGGCACAGTTTGAAGAAGGCACGCACTATGAAGTGGTTTCGGACAGAGCTAGCCGTAAGCCGGAAGTGAAAGAGTTTTTCTCTTTCTACTGCCCCGCTTGTAACGCCTATGAAGGCTTGCTTATGGATGTAAAACCAAAGCTCAGCAAGGATGTTGACTTTAAGAAAAGTCACGTTAACTTCATGGGCGGCCGCAGCACCGAGAACCAAGATATGCTGTCACAAGCACTCGCGACTGCTGAAGTGCTGCCGCAGAAAGATAAGCTGATTGCAGCCATGTTCAGTCATATCCACACTAAGCGCGCTAAGTTTAACGAAGTCGCTGATGTGAAAGATATTTTTGTTGCCAACGGCGTAGATGGCGATAAGTTTGACAAGCTATTTAAAGGTTTTGCTATTCGCACTAAAGCCTCGAAGATGCAGCGCGATCAAGAATACTTTAAAGAAAAAGGGGCCCTACGCGGTGTTCCTACCTTTATTGTTAATGGTAAATATCGCCTACTACTAGGTCGTGAGTCAGGCGTTACCGATCCTGAAGATATTGCTGCACTAATTAATTTTCTTGCGAAAAAATAAGTTAAGAAAGACATAAAAAAAACCGCATTTAATGATGCGGTTTTTTTATTCTGCAAACAATGTCAGTTACTTGCGAGTGAGGAACACACCGGATTCAATATGATGGGTGTAAGGGAACTGATCAAAAATCGCGAATCGCGTTACCTTATGAGTACTTGCTAGCCTATCTAAGTCGCGCTCTAAGGTATCTGGGTTACAGGAGATGTAGACAATATTGTCATACTCACTCACCAACTTACAGGTTAGCTCATCCATACCAGCACGCGGTGGATCAACCAAGATGGTCTGGCAGTTATACTCTTGTAAGTCGATGTCTTTTAAGCGGCTAAAGCTGCGTTCTTGACGCATAGCTTGGGTAAATTCCTCGCTACTCATACGAATAATATCGAGGTTAGTCACCTTATTAGCAGCGATATTGTATTGTGCCGATTTAACCGATGACTTCGAAATTTCTGTGGCCAATACGCGATTGAAAGACCCTGCTAAGGCGACTGAGAAGTTACCATTACCGCAATAAAGCTCGAGCAAATCATTATTCAAAGGGGCGCACACATCTTGAGCCCAGCCCAGCATTAGCTCGTTCACCTTGGCATTGGGTTGGGTAAAGCTGTTTTCTACTTGCTGATAAACGTACTGCTGGCCATTTACCTGCAAGCGCTCGATAACATAGTCATTTCCTAACACTTCTTTTTGTTTGCGAGCTCGGCCAATGAGTTCAACATTAAAGCGTTTTTGTAATCTTGCTTGTAATTCCTTGGCACCAGCTAGCCATTGTTCGTTGAGTGGCTTGTGGTAAAGCAGGCTCACCAATGCCTCACCGCTTAGCGTCGTGAGGTAATCGATTTGAAACAGTTTACGGCGCATCAACTCATCATCTTTGAGCTCGTTGATAAGCGCGCTCATAAGGTCATTGATTAACGGCGCACCCGGATCAAAGTGATCAACGCGGATCTTCTCTTTGCTCACGGGGTCAAACATAATGTGGTAGAGCTCGTCCTGATCATGCCATACTCTAAACTCAGCACGTTGACGGTAATGCTTCGGCGGCGAAGCAAACACTTCAAGCTGTTGCACACCAAAGCGCGAAAACTGTGTCGTGATTCGTTGTTGTTTTTCTGTTAGCTGCGCGTCATAGGTGCTGGTATCGATATCAATTACTGGCATGCAAACCTCTCGTTATTAAGTGCGCCGCTATTGTAGGCAGTTGCCACGGTTTGTCCAGTATTGGCCATTATAAAGTGCACAAAATTTCTACAGTTTCTGTGCGTGCTGCCGATAACAGCGGTAGTAGTATATTAATTGACTCATGAATGTGTGCTGCCAAGGCTTGGCAACCACTGCAGAGGAGGGCCTTAGCTCATGAAAATTAGCGATTTAAATCATATCTTTAACCAAAGCAATCGTTCTGGTTTAAAAAATAAAGGTGATGCGCCGGCACAGCCCGCGATTAACTCTCCGGGGTTTGATAGTTACTCATCGGGTTATGGCCAAGTGGGTGCCAAGGTATTGAATGATAAATTGGCGCAAGCGTTAGGGCTCGAACAACCAAAACAGCAAAGCAAGCCGTTATTTGACTTCGAAGAGGTAGTGAAAAATGTGCTGCAGTTTGTCACAGGCGCGGTGAAAAAAGCGAAAGCCGATGGCGCCAATGACGACAAGTTACAAGAAATGCTGGCGCAAGCGCGCGAAGGCGTGCAAACCGGTATTGATGATGCCTACGGTGAGCTTGAAGATGCCGGGCTACTCAACGACGAAATTAAAACCGGCATTGAGCAGTCACAAAAAGGTATTGAGGAAGGGCTCAATGAGTTTGAGCAATCGCTTTTTGGCGAGCAAAGTATTGGTAATGGCGTAGCGGTAAGCCAAGCCCAGTATATGCAGCTACAAAATAATGCCGAGTATCGTTTTACTACCGCTGAAGGCGATGAAGTGGTCGTTAGTTTAGCGCAAAACTACCAAGCTGGTGCGGCAGCCAGTTTATTTGCCCCCGGCGAAAAGCAAGGGTCTGGCTATGCATCTGAACAGTTTGAGAAGCAGGAATTAAACTTCACGTTATCGGTTAATGGCGAATTAAATGAAGATGAGCAGCAAGCTGTAAATGATTTCATGGCACAACTGCAAGGCGTAAGTGAAGACTTCTTTAGCGGCCAATATGATGAGGCGTTCAATAAAGCCAGTGAGTTGCAGCTAGATAACCCAGAGCTAGTCGCCTTCTCTATGGATCTGACACAAACTAAAACTCGTGCTGCAATAAGAGAGTATGAGCGCACGGCTCCAGGTAAGGAAGTTGCCAAAGAGCTGCAACCTTTCAATGAGTCGCTGAAAGAGGCATACAAGCAGGCGGGTGACTTAGGGCTGCAAAATGAGTTATCGGGGTTGATGCTTTGGCTCAATCAAGATAAAGAGCAAGAGAAAGTGCAGGAGTTTATTGACTACAGCAAAGCGATGTTCTCGCAGCTGGAGCAGCTGTTAAAAGACTCACCATCGACCCCCAGCGACGACAGCGAGTAATAGACAAAAAGCACCATTTGGTGCTTTTTTAATGCCTTGGTTACATTCAGTTCATAGTACTTTAATATGATGCTCAGCAGCTATTCAGCAAACCTGTGTTTAAATTTGAAGTACAAAGTGGGGCTAAGCTTTTGTTTTTGCTTCACTGCGGTCTACACTTTGGGTGTGGAAATGAACTGTTGGCTTGGACCACGACGTAGAGCACATTGATGAATGTGGCTACGATAAAAGCAAGAAATGCCAGCTAATAAAGTCAATAACAATCGAACGAGCTCAGATTTATGAAGCAGTATTAGCCGCTTTTTCAATCTGGTGTGTGACGCACAAATGCTAAGCGCGTGCTCGATAATCGTTAACATGGGATGGATACAATGAAAATCAAATCACTCTCTGCAGCTATTGTACTGGCTTTCGCAACTCAAGGCGTTATGGCTGACGAACAAACAAACCCGCAAGAAGGCCTCCATATTGGTGTTTTTGGGGATTATTTCTGGGCCGATTGGGATCGCATCGATGGTGCGCCTGTAGGCACTGAAATTGGCGAATCTTTTGGCTCAGGTGTTGAAGTGGGTTATCGCTTTAACGAATATTGGACTGCACGCCTAGAGTTCGCTGCACTCGAGCTTGATATTGAAAATACCGACAATCATAAAACCGGCGAGCGTTATGGTGCGGACGTACTATACCACTTTAACGATACCGTTTATGGTGTGTTGGGTGCTAAGAAGTTTGATGTTTATAACGATTTCAATGCGGCAAATCTAGGTGTGGGTTTTCGCCATCACCTAACTTATAACTGGGCTGCCTATGGTGAAGCAAATTACTACGAAGGCTTGAACCAAAACCACTCAGATTTCGGCCTTAAACTCGGTCTTAGCTATCACTTTGGTGATAAGCCGCAGCCGAAAAAAGTAGAGCCGGCGCCAGAGCCTGTTGTTGCTCCAGTAGTGAAAGAAGAGCCGAAAGACAGCGATAAAGACGGTGTTATTGACGCACGAGATAATTGCGCAAATACACCTATGACCGATGCGGTGGATGAGAACGGCTGTACTCGTTACATGGAAAAAGGCGATAAAGTGAGCTTGTTAGTGCGCTTCCCGCATGATAACTCAGACGTAAACCAGCGTTACTTTGATGATATTCAAGAAGTGGCTGACTTTATGAAAGAGTACCCAAAAACCACAGTGCTATTGGAAGGTCACGCCTCTGCAGTGGGTGATGCCGCTTATAACAAAACGCTCTCTAAAAAGCGTGCCGATCACGTAGCGAACCAGCTTATCGACGACGGCATTGCCGAGTCGCGCATCAATACGGTGGGCTTCGGTGAAGAGCGCTTGTTAAACGATGCAAACACTGCACAAGCACATGCGCAAAACCGTCGCGTTGAAGCACATATCTCTGTAACTGAACGCGTAAAAGTAAATCGCAACTAAGTATCAACTGATGAAAAAGCCCAGCGCGATGCTGGGCTTTTTTGTTGCAAATAATTATTACTCAACATTCACCACTTTATATCTTCTCTTAATTGATATTCATCAAATTTATAGTGACTATTTCCTTACTGGGCAATGGCAGCAATTTTCTTCTATCTTTAAAGCCTTTATAATTGTATTCGTGTCAAAATTTTATAAATAGCACGTAAGCGCTTTGGCGATACGCGCTGTTTTCACGTCACCAAGAGGGCAAAATTGTGCTTCAAGAATATCGTAAACATGTTGAAGAGCGTGCAGCCCAAGGTATTGTGCCTGCACCACTAGATGCTCAGCAAACAGCTGACTTAATCGAACTTATTAAGAACCCACCAGCCGGTGAAGAAGAATTCATTTTAGACTTACTTGTAAACCGTGTACCACCTGGTGTGGATGACGCGGCTTACGTAAAAGCAGGTTTCCTTGCTGCAGTTGCTAAAGGCGAAACGCAAACGCCACTTATTGATAAAGAAAAAGCAGCAGAGCTACTAGGTACTATGCTTGGCGGTTACAATATTGCGCCAATGGTAGACCTTCTTGATGACGACGCTTTAGCACCGATTGCTGTAAAGGGTTTGTCACACACTTTACTTATGTTCGACGCGTTTTATGACGTGGAAGAAAAAGCTAAAGCAGGTAATAAGTACGCGCAGCAAGTTATCGAATCATGGGCAAATGCTGAGTGGTTTGAGAAAAAGCCAGCAGTACCAGAGAAAATCTCTGTTACCGTGTTCAAGGTAACCGGTGAGACTAACACCGATGACCTTTCTCCAGCTCCTGATGCGTGGTCACGTCCTGATATTCCATTGCATGCTTTAGCAATGCTGAAAAATGAGCGTGATGGCATTAACCCTGATAAAAACGGTGAAGTAGGTCCTATTTCACAGCTAGAAGAGCTAAAAACAAAAGGCTTACCACTTGCCTATGTAGGTGATGTTGTAGGTACTGGTTCTTCACGTAAATCAGCGACTAACTCAGTACTTTGGTTTATGGGCGAAGACATTCCACACGTACCGAATAAGCGTGTTGGTGGTGTTTGTCTTGGCGGTAAAATTGCCCCTATTTTCTTCAACACCATGGAAGATTCGGGCGCGCTACCAATCGAGTTAAATGTTGATGACATGAATATGGGCGATCAAATTGATATCTACCCATATGAAGGTGTGGTGAAGCGCCACGGCACCGATGACGTGATCAGCACTTTTGAACTTAAATCAGACGTGATTCTTGACGAAGTGCGTGCTGGCGGTCGTATTCCACTGATTGTTGGTCGTGGCCTTACCGATAAAGCGCGTGCCTCATTGGGTATGGAACCGGAAGATATTTTCCGTAAGCCGAAGATCATCACCGACTCAGGTAAGGGCTTTACCCTAGCGCAAAAGATGGTTGGTCGCGCTTGTAACATGCCAGGTGTTCGCCCAGGGCAATACTGCGAGCCGAAGATGACTACCGTGGGTTCACAAGACACCACCGGTCCAATGACGCGTGATGAGCTTAAAGACCTAGCTTGCCTTGGTTTCTCTGCTGACTTAACCATGCAGTCTTTCTGCCACACTTCTGCCTACCCGAAACCAATCGATGTGAAAACGCACCACACGCTGCCTGATTTCATCATGAACCGTGGCGGTGTATCACTGCGCCCAGGCGATGGTGTTATTCACTCTTGGCTAAACCGTATGCTACTTCCAGATACAGTGGGTACGGGTGGTGACTCACACACCCGTTTCCCTCTAGGTATTTCATTCCCAGCGGGTTCTGGTGCGGTTGCGTTTGCAGCGGCGACTGGGGTTATGCCACTGGATATGCCTGAGTCTGTATTGGTGCGCTTTAAAGGTGAAATGCAGCCAGGTATCACGCTACGTGACCTTGTCCATGCTATTCCTTATTACGGCATCAAAGAAGGTCTGCTTACCGTTGAGAAGAAAGGTAAGATCAACGAATTCTCTGGCCGTATTCTTGAAATTGAAGGTGTTGAGCACCTTACTGTTGAGCAAGCATTCGAGCTCTCTGATGCATCAGCAGAACGTAGTGCCGCCGGTTGTACTGTGAAGCTTAGCCGTGAATCAATCGCTGAATACCTAGAGTCAAACATTGTCATGTTGAAGTGGATGATCTCTGAAGGTTACGGTGATGTACGTACTATCGAGCGTCGTATTAAAGCGATGGAAGAGTGGCTTGCCAACCCAGAGCTAATGGAAGCGGACAAAGATGCAGACTACAAGCACGTGATTGAAATTGATCTTGCAGAGATCAAAGAGCCAATCTTGTGTGCGCCAAACGACCCAGATGATGCACGTTTACTCTCTGACGTAACCGGTGAGAAAATCGACGAAGTATTCATCGGCTCATGTATGACTAACATCGGTCACTTCCGTGCCGCTGGTAAGCTTCTTGATAACTACGGCGGTCGTTTGCCAACTCAACTTTGGGTTGCGCCACCAACGAAGATGGACCGTGACCAGCTTACAGACGAAGGTTACTACGGTATCTTTGGTCGTGTCGGCGCTCGTATTGAAACACCAGGGTGTTCACTGTGTATGGGTAACCAAGCACGTGTTGCTGATAAAGCGACTGTGGTGTCTACCTCAACGCGTAACTTCCCGAACCGTTTAGGTACTGGTGCTAATGTATTCTTGGCTTCTGCTGAGCTTGCAGCGGTTGCAGCGATTTTGGGTAAACTACCTACGCCTCAGGAATACCAAGAGTATGCCGAGAAGATCAATGCGACAGCGGCTGATACGTATCGTTACTTGAACTTCCATAAAATGCCTCAGTACACCAAAAAAGCGGATGAGGTCATCATCCAGCAAGCGGTGTAATGCAGCGTTAAATAAAAAAGTCCACACAAGTGGGCTTTTTTATGCTCAAAACAAAGTTGATTAGGTGTTTATTTTTTCACTGTATAAAAATGTTAGATTATTTACCTGTTATATTTTAATGTGTGCATTTTTGATGCAAAAACACATAAACTAACTGGGTAAATAAAATCAAACCACCACCGAAAATAGCTTAAGATCCCCGCAAATTTGCATAAAAGGCAGGATCTTTATGACAACGTTAAATAATCAGAACCTTCTCCAGCTTCGTTTTATCGACCAAGCTCATATCGACGCAGTAAAGCCTTCGTTTGATAATCTTCCCGACAACCCGTATGCCGATGGTGCATTTCGTAAGCGTCGCTACTCAGTGGTTAAAATGCAGCAAGGCGAGCTTACGCTACAGCCGACTAAAGCCTTTGTTCAGGATGACTCCATCAATAACTTCCAAGGCAATATTGAGCGTACCTACGAGAATCTAGAACAGTCGCTGTTGGCCAGTGCAGGCATGAAGCGCATTGTGGAAGAGTTTCGCACCATGACCGGCATCAGTGATGACCGTGATATTGAAATTCATCAGTTCCGCATGTTGGCAATTGAAAGTGACACGCCGCCGGCACCTGAAGGCGTGCATCAAGACGGCTTTGACCATGTCTGTGTATGTGGCGTATCGCACGAAAACCTGGAAGGCGGAGAGCTGCTGGTGTATGAGCATAAAGAAGCGAAACCGTGCTTTAAAATGGAGATCAAAGACGGCATGTTTGCGCTGATTGATGATCGCCAAGTTTGGCACAACGCCACGCCGATGAATAAAATTGATGATGGCAAGCCAGGTTACTTGGACTGCTTCGTGCTCACAGCTTAAGGGACAGCCATGAACTTAACCGAATTACGCCAGCAGTTTCCGGCGCTAATGCAGCAGGTGGATGGTCAATCTCCGATCTTTTTTGATGGTCCGGGTGGGGCGCAGGTTCCGCAGTCTGTTTTAGACGCGATGAGCAGCTACCTTGGCCACTACAATGCTAATTTGGGCGGCGCGTTTTTCTCCAGTGACAAAACCGTGGCGGTGATGAGCGCCGCGCGTCAAGCAGTGGCTGATTTACTAAATAGCCCAAGCCCTGAGCAAATTGTCTTTGGCGCCAACATGACCAGCCTGACATTCAGTTTCAGCCGCGCTTTGGCTAGAGACTGGCAAGCGAGTGATGAGATCATTGTCACCAATGCTGACCATTATTCAAATGTATCATCATGGGTTCAGGCTGCTGAAGACAAGGGGGCGCGAGTGCATGCGCTACGCGTCAACGAGCAGGATTGCACCTTGGATATGGCTCATTTCGAGCAGCTTCTTAATGACAATACTAAGCTGGTGGCAGTGACCTATGCTTCCAATACCACAGGCTCTATCAATGATATTAAGCGCATTATTGAGCTTGCTCACCAGCACGGTGCGTTAGTCTATGTGGATGCCGTGCACTACGCACCACATGAGCTTATCGATGTACAAGCGTTAGACTGTGACTTCCTTGCTTGCTCAGCTTATAAGTTCTTTGGTCCGCACGTGGGCATCGTTTACGGTAAGCGCGCTCATTTAGAGCACTTTACTCCTTACAAGGTCGCGCCGGCGAAAGATGTGGTTCCGGGACGTTGGGAAACGGGCACACAAAGCTTCGAGGGGTTGGCCGGTGTCACCGCCGCAATAGAATATATCGCCAGTTTAAGTGGTCTTGATGCCAGCACGCCACGTCGTCAGCGCTTGCAAGTCGCCTTTGCCAACAGTAAAGAGCATGAAATGGCGCTCAGTCGCCACTTCTTAACGCGTTTGGCGGAGTTTCCACAGATCACTCTGTATGGCATTAGCGATGTTGAACGAGTGCAACAGCGTACACCCACTTTTGCACTGACCATTACCGGCTTCGAACCGCGCCAAGTTTCGGAGTTTTTAGGCCAGCATCACCTCTGTGTATGGGATGGTAACTTTTATGCGCAAGGCCTGTGTGAGCAGCTCGGCGTGATGGATAAAGGTGGAGTCGTGCGTATCGGATGTATGCACTACAACAGCATCGCCGAAATAGACCGCTTATTCGAGCTTTTGGCAACGCTCATTAACAACGCGTAATGATGTAGGTTAAAAGGCGGCGTAACAGCCGCCTTTTTTGTTAGCTACTAGGCTGTCCGTAAATTTGCTCGGCACGGTTAAATAGCACCCAAGAAGTGAGAATGTATTTGTCATTGGATATTGGCTTATTGCCTCGGTGGGTGTGGGTGAAGTAACCCGGAGCAACCACCATGGTGCCACGTTTAGGTGCTATCTTACGGTTCTGATAATAAAACTCGGTTTCTCCCCCTTCGCTGACATCATTGAGATAAAACATAAACAGCAATACCCGATGCAGCGCTTCGTTGTGGCCTTGTTGGGGATATACTTCGCTGTGCCAATAGGGGTAACCGCCCTTATTCACTTCATACTTTTGCGCTTGGATATTCCCCAAACGAAACAGTTGCTGTAGTAAGGTGCCCATCTGCGGCTTTGCCACTTCATCAAAGTTTTCCACGGTAACATCAACTGGCTGTCCGGTTTTTGGGTGATAAACTTTAAGGCCAAAGGCACCAATCATCATAAAAAAGTGTTCTTGCACGTAGTCCATCACGTGTCGCGCTGTTACCTGCTGGATATGTTGTAGCGCTTGAGCATACTCGGGGTGGGCATTGAGGTACAAATCGCGGCTATCTTTTTTCGCTAAATCAATACCGCCAGAGGTGCGCCCTGGCTGGGTATGCGGGCTTTGCTCAAAAAGGTCGATAAACTGACTACAAAACTCGTCACTAAGCGCGTTATCATAAACGCCAATAAAGTCTGACATGACTCAACCTTACCTTTTGGAATTATTATGCTTATTGAGAAGGTTCAGCCCCGTTTTAGCGAAACTGATGTCCTTGGACACATTAACAATACCGTACTCCCTGTATGGTTTGAAGCCGCCCGTACCCCAATTTTCAAAATCTTTACCCCCGATCTCAATCCCCATCAATGGCGGTTAATTGTCGCTAAAGTGGAAGTGACTTTTATGGGGGAGCTATTTTACGGCCAAGAGGTCGAGGTTAAAACCATGATAGAGCGTATCGGGTCAAGCTCCTTCGTCATTAAACAACAAGCTTGGCAGCATGGTGAATGTTGCGCCGAGGGGAAAACGGTGATGGTGCGCTACAATTTCAGTGATAAAACCTCTCAGCCCCTGAGCGATGATGAGCGCACGGCGCTCAGTGAGTATTTATCAGACTGACTACGCAGGCCGACATAAAGGGCCGCAGAGGCGGCGCCTGATACGATGGCAATGGCCTCTTGATGGTTTTAGTTAGCGTGCCATTGCTTATGCTTCAGCGCTCGCCCCTGCGGTCGCCCCTGCAGTCGCCCCAATATTTAGTCGATGGATTGTGGTTGCTGCTGAGGGGTGGTCGCGACCATGTAATTATAAGCATTGGCACTGTCCTGCTCGTGCCACCATGACAACTGCAACTGCTTACTATGGCGCTGTACCAGCGCGCTGCTCTCTCGCAATTGTTGCCAGTCAATGCTGCTCAATTGTGCCAACGCCAACGTGCCAAAGAGCAACAGGTAAGGAAGTGCTTGCTTGGTTGTTTTGGTCATCTTTCTTTTTGCTCCAATTGCTGCTCAATACGTGCTCTCAGCGCGCGTTCTAATGCTTTGTCATCAACCTCAATCACTAAACCCTGCTTTAAGCGGCGCTGCATCTTGCGCTCAAGTGTAGCCAGCGAGCGCTGCTGTTGTGTATGCGCTGGGTTTTCAGTCACCGCCGTGGCTGTGTTAAGGCTCATAAGTACTTGAGCGCCGCCGGCATGCGCCGAGTTCAATATCAGCGCTAATAGGGGGACGGACAAACTGCTGGCTTTCATCACCGTGCTCCTTAGTTGCCTTGCTGCTCGGTAATGCGCTTGGCGACATCTTGGTTAATACGGCCAATAGACTCATGTAACTGCATATCAAGTTGTTGTTCTAATTTATTGTTTAATTGCGTCAAACTGGTGCTTGGCATAGTCGCCGTGGGCTGTGTATTTACTTGCGGCTCGCCAGCCTGTGCTGCTGTCGCGAGAAGAGTGCTCATTAGTAATACTGCTTGTAGTGGCTTGTTCATAATTTAATCCTCGTTATGGGTGTTGTTTGCAAAGCCGCTAGGCTGTGCCGTTTTGTTGTTATCCATATTAGGCCGAGGTTTTCGCCACGTCGCTTATCTACATCTTACGGATTTCTCATAACTTCATGTTACTCAAAATAAATATTTAAAATCATAAAGATAGCCTCAATTATTATATTTAAATATAACCTTTTATAAGGTTTTGATTCACTTTTTGTTCACCTGTGTTAGCATTGCGTTGGCTTTAATCAAGGGACTTTTTCGAGTGCAGTACAGAGTTGGACCATGGACACTACTTGAGCAGCGAGGAGTGTTGCTTAGCGGGGATATTGAGCGAGAATTAGACCCGCTGCTGATTAAGCTGATCACTTTTTTTCTCCAACGGCCGCAGCAGATTGTTACCCGTGAACAATTAATTGAGCATGTTTGGCAGCAAGGCTATGTTGATAATAATGCCATAAATCGCGCCATTTCTGAGTTGCGGAAAAAGTTAAAACACCCTGACGATCCAGCCATTTTTATAAAAACTCACTACCGCCAAGGCTATAGTTTGGTCCGTGAAGTGGCGACATTGGATAACGCTGCCAGTGCAGCTACACCACAAACTGCGGCGCCAGAGCCGCTTGCGCACACTCAAGTTAACCCCCACGAGGGCAAGCAGCCGATAACACCTACGCGCTCAAAGCCCAGTTATGCTTGGTGGAAGTATGTGGCTGCGGTGGTGTTTGTCGCTGTGCTTGCTAGTACCGCTTACACGCTGAACGGGTCTGCGTTTTTTACACCGTCACAAACAACCGCTGTTATCGCTGAGCAAAAGCCAATGAGTCGCCACAAAGTGACCTGGAAAGTGGGCAGTGAATATGTGCCTCTTATCAACGATAGCGGACGCTTACTGGCTTACAGCAATGAAAAAGACGCATCAGGGAAAGAAGGCGCCTTTGTTCTCGATGTGATCACTCGGGACGAAGTCGCCATAACCTATAAAGATGCTGAAGTGGTGGCCCTGTCTTGGCAACATAATAGTGATACCCTGGTGATACGCGCCAGAAACGCGACTGATAGCAGTTGCCAATATTTAGCCATAGATTTCAAAAACTTCCCTGAATTAGGCGAACCTAAGCCGCTCATGGAGTGTGATCATCGTTTTGATTACAGTGGCCAATTAAGTAATGATGGTCGCTATTTTTATTTTATCCGTGGCGAGCTGTACTCGCATTATATTGGGTTATTTAGGTACGATGTATACTCGGACACGACTTCTCAGCTGATTGCGCCTATGGCGGACAAGGTCGGTCCAGGGTCCTTGTCGTTATCTCCAGATGGAAAGCACATCGCCTATTTACAGCTGGATCTCGATTTTCAGGTAGAGGTTTATGTATACAGCTTGGACACCGGTGAAATAAAACGCATGAACTCACCGCCCGCTAGTTTTTACAGAAACTCGGCATTGGATTGGTATAACAGTGAGACCTTGCTCTATGGTGATGAAAAAGGGCGGCTATTATTTATAGACATTCACAGCGCTGAAATCGCCGAGGCCTATGCCTTACCTGATGATATCAAGATGTCAGATATCAGCTATTACGACAACTCGGTGTATTACTCACCGCTTAGTCGCATAACCTATCAAGTGGTCGCTTTGGAAAGTTTTACTGAGGCGGCTCAATATCAGCAGCTTTATGCCTCCGATAGCAGTGAGTATGGGCTGGTCGCTCATAGCTCCGGGCACTATTTTATTTCGCTACGCTCTGGCCGTCCTCAGGTATGGCACGCCAGTGACGGGCAGGTTAAGCAGATATCATTTCTAGATCATCCAGACTATGCTCTTTTGGACAACTTAAGGGTATCGCCGAGTGGCGAAAACATCGTGCTGACAGAGCAGAAAAAACCTATCTTACTCGATGTTGAAAGCGCAAAGGCAACGGCTATTAGTGAGCTTGCACACATTCCGATAATGGATTGGGCGTGGCATGAAAGTGGCCAATCGTTGTATGTGTTAAGCAAATCATCGTCACCACGGACTCTTTATCAGTTTGATTTTATCTCTCGGGAGCTTAACAAGGTGCGCGAGACGGATGCCTTACAGCTAGTCACCGGTGCTAACGGCGAGGTCTTTTTGTTCAAAGATAAGACCTTGGTGTCATTAACGGATAACGCCCAGTACAGTGTGCCCTGTGAGCTATCAATGTCTTCTCATGTGCCTATCCATGTGCGCGATGGCTACGCCTATTCCATGGACTATACATACAACGTGTATCGCTGGGCTTTGACTGGAGAGCGGTGTGAGCAGGTGCAGCTGCCATTTGAGATACTAAGCGCGGTGCCCGATGCTGATGGGCGCATCATTATCACTCGCAAAATTAGTGAAGATAGCTCAATCAACCGCCTTATGTGGGAATAATAAGGCCTGAGTTAAAACAATTAAACTCAGGCCCGAGAGTGGGTATTACTTGAGCATAGGTTTTAAGTATTTACCGGTATGTGAGCGCTCGCACTCGGCTACCTGTTCTGGCGTGCCAGCAACGAGAATTTCGCCCCCGCCGCTGCCTCCTTCAGGGCCTAAATCAACGATCCAGTCTGCGGTTTTGATGACATCTAGGTTATGCTCAATCACCACGATGGTATTACCATGGTCGCGCAAACGGTGTAATACCGCCAGCAGCTGCTGAATATCATGGAAGTGCAGACCAGTCGTTGGCTCATCAAGTATATATAAGGTTTTGCCGGTATCGCGCTTGGATAATTCACGAGCGAGTTTTACCCGTTGCGCCTCACCACCGGAGAGAGTGGTTGCGGCTTGGCCAAGTCGAATATACGACAAGCCGACATCCATCAGCGTTTGCAGCTTGCGTTTTATCGCGGGGATGGCATCAAAGAACTGTCGCGCATCTTCTACCGTCATCTCTAACACTTGGTGAATATTCATGCCCTTGTAAAGCACTTCCAGGGTTTCGCGGTTATAGCGTTTGCCCTGACAGACGTCACACGGCACGTATACATCAGGTAAAAAGTGCATTTCTACTTTAATTACGCCATCGCCTTGGCATGCCTCACACCGGCCGCCTTTAACATTGAAGCTAAAGCGGCCCACTTTGTAACCCCGAGAACGCGCCTCTTGCGTGCCTGCAAACAGCTCGCGAATCGCGGTGAAAATACCGGTGTAAGTGGCGGGGTTGGAGCGTGGCGTGCGCCCGATTGGGCTTTGATCAATATCGATAACCTTGTCGAAATGATCTAAACCTTGAATATCTTTGTACGGCGCAGGTTCAACGGCGGTTGCGCCGTTCAGTTCGGTGTGCGCCACCTTAAACAAGGTATCGTTAATAAGGGTCGATTTTCCGGAACCGGAGACCCCGGTGATACAGGTCATCAAGCCAAAAGGAATACGCACATCGACGGCTTTAAGGTTATTGCCGGTGGCACCGAATAGCTCCAGCCATTTATCAGAGGCGGCATGGCGCTCTTTGGGCACGGCGATTTCTTTGCTGCCACTGAGATACTGCCCGGTTAATGAATCAGGGTTGGCCATGATTTCATCTCGGGTGCCTTCAGCAACCACATAACCACCATGTACCCCAGCGCCGGGGCCGATATCAATAACATAGTCGGCGGCGCGAATAGCATCTTCATCGTGTTCCACCACGAGAACGGTGTTGCCTAAGTCGCGCAGACGGGTCAGCGTTTGTAGCAGGCGATCGTTATCGCGTTGATGCAGGCCAATCGAGGGCTCATCAAGCACATACATCACCCCCACCAATCCCGCACCTATCTGGCTGGCGAGACGAATACGCTGCGCTTCCCCCCCAGAGAGGGTATCGGCGCTGCGCTCAAGCGACAGATAATTTAGACCCACATTGACGAGAAAAGACAAGCGGTCGCGAATTTCTTTGAGGATCTTATCGGCAATTTGCGCTTTTTGGCCGCTAAAATCGAGCTGCTCAAAATAGTCATAGGCTTGACCGATACTCATCAGGGTGACGGCGGGTAAGTTGGTGTCACCGATAAATACATTTCGGGCCTCTTGGCGCAGTCGTGAGCCATGACAGCTCGGACAGGCTTGTGAGGTTTGATACTTAGCCAGCTCTTCACGTACCGAGTTTGACTCGGTCTCATGATAGCGGCGTTGCATATTGTTAAGAACGCCTTCGAACTCATGATTGCGGGTAATTAAATCGCCACGGTCATTGCGGTAGCTAAAGGCTATTTTCTCCCCTCCTGAACCTTCTAGAACCACTTTTTGTGCTTGCTCATCAAGGTCTTGAAAGGGGGTGTTAAGATCAAATTGATAGTGCTCGGCGACCGATTGCAGCATTTGGAAATAGTAGAAGCTGCGTTTATCCCAGCCTTTGATAGCGCCGCCAGCAAGGCTGAGCTCACTGTTGTGAACAACGCGGTTGGGATCAAAGTACTGGCGTACCCCTAAGCCATCACAGCTTTGACAAGCACCTGCGGGGTTGTTGAAGGAAAATAACCGTGGCTCCAGCTCGCTCATGGCATAGCCACAGGTCGGGCAAGCAAAGTTGGCGGAAAACACCATCTCTTCCTTTAAGGAATCATCCATAGCGGCAACCTGAGCAACGCCCCCTGAAAGCTCAAGGGCGGTTTCAAAGGATTCGGCTAAGCGCTGTTGCTGACCCTCTTTCACCTTAAGGCGATCGACAACCACTTCAATGGTGTGTTTTTTATGTAATTCAAGCGGCGGTGGATCGGACAAGTCACAGACCTCGCCATCAATACGGGCACGGATATAGCCTTGGGCAGCGAGTTGCTCGAGCAGCTTTACATGCTCCCCTTTACGGTTTTTGACCACCGGGGCGAGCAGCATCAACTTACTGCCCTCAGGTAACGCCAAGACTTGGTCCACCATTTGGCTAATGGTTTGCGCCGCTAAGGGTAAATTGTGGGTTGGGCAACGTGGCTCACCAACACGGGCAAACAGCAATCGCAGATAGTCGTATATTTCAGTGATGGTGCCCACCGTCGAGCGCGGGTTGTGTGATGTCGACTTTTGCTCGATGGAAATGGCGGGGGAGAGGCCCTCAATATGATCGACATCGGGCTTTTCCATAAGTGATAAAAACTGTCTGGCGTATGCGGAAAGCGACTCAACATAACGGCGCTGACCCTCGGCATATAACGTATCGAAAGCGAGGGAGGATTTGCCGGAGCCTGATAAGCCGGTGATGACAATCAGCTTATCGCGAGGGATTGTGAGGTTGATGTCTTTGAGGTTGTGGGTGCGTGCACCGCGAACTTCGATATTTTCCATTCTTCGCCTTTTACCCGTGCAATTTAATAGCCCGTAAGTATCGCATATTTGTACAGGATTTAGCGATGCCTTATTGACCTAAAGAGTGAATACTGTAGCAACGAAAAACTCAGTACGAAGCACAGCAGGGCAGGCGATCAGTGTAATATTAATGCCGCTGGGCATGTCATATTGGCGCGTGGATATGCTATCATCGCCGGCCAATAAATTTAATTTGCTTTATGGCTGCTTAGTACTTCGTCATGTCCGCATCTCAACTTAATACTGTCGAAAAACGTGCAGCGGTATCGCTAGCCAGTGTCTTTGCATTTCGTATGCTTGGGCTGTTTATGCTGATGCCGGTGTTGGCTGTCTATGGACAAAGCCTCAGTGGCTTTTCTCCCTTGTGGATCGGCCTCGCGATTGGTGCTTATGGTCTTACCCAAGCGCTGTTGCAAATTCCTATGGGGTGGTTATCTGACCGCATTGGTCGTAAGCGGGTGATCATCGGTGGGTTGGTATTGTTTACCTTAGGCTCGGTGGTCGCCGCGTGTGCCGAATCCATGTATACCCTAACATTAGGGCGTGCGTTACAAGGGATGGGGGCGATTGCCAGTGCACTGCTGGCGCTTGCTGCCGACCTCAGTCGTGATGAGCAGCGTCCTAAGGTGATGGCCGTGATCGGCATGTGTATCGGCATGAGTTTTGCCGTCGCCATGCTGTTAGGGCCCATGGTTGCCGCGAGCTTCGGTGTTTCCGGGATTTTCTGGCTGACCGCTGCACTGGCGGTGTTAGGCATGGCCATTGTTACTTGGATGGTGCCTACGGCGGTTAATCGTGCGCCCAAGGGCGAAACCAGTGTTACTCTTGCTGATGTGGGTAAGTTAGTGCGTCACCCAGACTTAGCTCGCTTAGACTTAGGGGTGCTGTTTTTGCACCTGTCACTGACGACCGTATTCGTGTCACTACCGACGCAACTGATTGCCGATGGGCTTGAAGCCGCCAAACACTGGCAATTATATATCCCCGTATTTGTGCTTTCTTTTGTGCTTATGGTGCCGATGATGATCGTCGCCGTTGCCAAGCAAAAAGAAAAACCCTTGTTTTTAGTCGCTATCGTGATGCTCATTGTGAGTATGCTTGGGCTGGTTGCCGGTGCGCATTCAGTGTATGTCATCGCGGCATGTATGATGCTGTACTTCGTGGCTTTTAACTTTCTAGAAGCCACTATGCCGGCCTTGGTATCGCGACTGTCCCCGGCGAATCAAAAAGGCTCAGCGATGGGCGTTTTTTCCTCATCGCAATTCTTGGGCGCGTTTTTAGGAGGCATTTTAGGCGGTTATGTGGCCCAAACCGGCAGCCCTGAGATGGTGTTTGCGGCGGCTGCTGTGGTTGGGGTAATATGGCTTGTCATAGCCGCGAAAATGCGAGTGCCGCCGCGTAGCAAAATTATTAGTTTGCTTAGTGCTGTTGATTCAGAGCAGGATGCACAGCAGTTGGCGGGTCGTTTAGTGGCATTACCTGGGGTGTTAGAGGCCACGGTGGTGTGTGATGAAAATCGCAGCTATCTTAAAGTAGACGACAAAAAATTTGATTTAGAGGCGGCGCAAAGACTCGTCGCCGCAGTGTAATTTATAGGAGTAAAAATCCATGGCGCGCGGTGTTAATAAAGTAATTTTGGTGGGTAATCTGGGTCAAGATCCAGAAGTTCGCTATATGCCAAACGGCAATGGCGTAGCAAATATCAGCATTGCTACCACAGACAGCTGGAAAGATAAAAATACTGGGCAAATGCAAGAGCGTACGGAATGGCACCGTGTCGTGTTATTTGGCAAACTCGCTGAAGTAGCTGGTGAGTATCTTCGTAAAGGTTCACAAGTGTACATTGAAGGTCGTTTACAAACGCGTAAATGGACCGACCAAAGCGGTCAAGATAAATACACCACTGAGATTGTTGTCGATATGGGCGGGCAAATGCAAATGCTTGGTGGTCGTGGCGATAACCAGGGTGCTGCCTCAGGCGGTTATCAAGGTGCTCAGCAACAAGGCGGTTTTGGTGGCAATAACCAAGCACAAAATAACCCACAGCAGGGAGCTCCTCAACAGGGGGCTGCGCAGCAAGGTGGTTACGGGCAGCAACAAAGCAATAACTATGGCCAGCAACAAAGCAACCAAGGTATGCAGCAAGGCAATCAACAGCAGGGTGGCTTTGGCTCTCAGCAGAATCATCAGAGCAATCAGCATGGTGGCGGCCAGCAAGGTGGTGGCTTTGCCCCTAAACCACAAAATGCTCCCCAGGGTGGTGCTTCAAACCCTATGGAACCCCCCATTGATTTTGACGACGATATCCCGTTCTAACAACTAAAAAGTTGTGCGAAAAGCTTATTGATATCTCGCTATTTTATTCCACAAGCCCCATTCTATGGGGCTTTTTTATGGGTTCTTGCTTGAGCTTCCCCCTTTCATGGACAACACTTTAGGCATGAGAATGATTATTCGTCGGCCTGTATTTTGTCTTTATTTCGTCCATACCGTACGTGGATCACTGTTGGTTTAGCGGCTATTACACTCGCTATATTGTGCAATGCTGTACTTGCGTATGCCTTGCATATGCAGCGCCAAGCCGATATCCACCAGCTATCACATCAGTTAGATCGGGTTACTGATGTAGATGATGCGTTATTAACGACCTTACTCGAACCTTATGGCTTTTTCCTTGAGCCTCCTCAGCATGCTTATGTTGACCCTGTGTCTGTGGTTATCTCCATCGGGAATGAACACCAAGAGATATTTGGCTCGCCATTGTGGTTGTCGAAAAGTCACTGGTTTATCATCGGTAATGCGCTGCTGGCGTACATGTGTTGGCAGGTGGTCAACCTTCTTAGGCGAAAGCGTATATCGCAAAAGAGCAAAGTATCATCGTTAGAAAAAACAGAACAAGCACCGATGAGTGCGAGTATTTTAGGCTTAAACCACTTGTACCAGAGTGTGTTTGTAATTGCCCATTGCACTAAACTGAGTGTTGCTGCAAACGGGGTCGCGAGTTTGCTCGAGGCTTTGTTGCAAGAAAGCTTAAGCTACAAGCAACAGCTGTCGGTGAAGGTGCTTAATACCGGCAGCTTCGCTATTACCATCCATGATATTCATTACCAACACCTCGACAAGCAACTTGAGGCACTCAGTGACACCATCTTACAAAGCTGCCAAGCTTTACTCCCTGAATTGCGGGCTGCAGAGATCAAGGTGGGCATTTGTAACTACCGAAGCGGTGCTGACCAAGCCATTGTGTATCAATTAACGCAATCGGCGTTGGCATTGGCAAAGCAAAGTAAAGACAAACATTGCTACCGTATCCCCTTTAGCTATAACCACTCTATGTTGTTGGCAGCGAAGTCCTGCTCGCTGAGTGAAAGTGTGCAAAAAGATCATTTTATTTGCTTTTTCCAGCCCGTATTTGATTTGCATAGCGAGCAAATACTGCATCACGAAACCTTGCTACGTGTTCGCCACCAGCAGTTGGGCCTGATTTCACCAGAGTATCTCGAAGAGCCGCAAACACGCAAAGCAGAAAGCAGTGTGGATAGCGCCGTTTTAGCCCGATTGGATAAAATGCTTGCCACCGAGGTGCAACAAGGTGATGTCAGCATCAACTTGCAACAATCAAGCTGGTTCGATGGTGAATTTTGGCAACGTCTTAAGCTCTTTCTCGAGCAACATCGCAATGTTCTTATTGAATGTAAGGCCGAACTCTTAGATCAGCATCAATATATCGTGCGTAGGCGGGTGCGCCGAACTAAGGCATGCCAACGCGGAATTATTATTGACCAATTACGAACATGGCCAAATGTGGATCTCGATAAATTGGCGGTGCCTGTACAAGCGATAAAACTGGCGCCCGAACTTATTGCCCACATTGAAGTGGATAAAAATGTGCAAAAGCGTGTGCTGGCTTACGTTGCAAAGGCCCAACAGCACAATATTCCAATAATTGCCGTAGGCGTTGAAAGGCAACAACAAGTTTTGGTGTTACAGCAGCTCGGGGTTAGGGCTGCACAAGGTGCATACTTCTCTGGTGCACTGCAACTGTCAACCTTCAAGTCGCTTTGAGTAGGCCGCGATAACGCAAGCCATTGAGCCCTTGCAAGCCCCCGGTATGTACGGCAATGATGCGACTGTCGGCAGGGAAATACCCTTGTGCAATCAGTTGCCACAGTGCGTACATCATTTTCCCCGTGTAAATAGGCTCCAGTGGCACTTGATAGGTGGCTCTGAAATCTTGGCAAAAGCGCCATTGTCTGTCACTAAAGCGGCCATAACCGCCATCATGAAAGTGCTGCATTAATTGCCAGTCACAGTGGTGTGTGGAGGTTAGTTGGCTTATTTCATGATTCAGGTAATCTGCATTTTTGAGCACGGCAATACCAAGTACTTTTCGCTGCGTATGGCCTGCGCATAACCCTGCTAAGGTACCGCCACTTCCTGTAGCGCACACTAGATAATCGTGTTCTGGTAAGGTTTGGGCTAGCTCCGCTACACCGCGTAGCGCCGCGTGGTTGGTTCCGCCTTCAGGGAGAATGTAGACATTACCAAAGCGTTGCTTAAGCTCATTGAGGTAATCTTTTTGCTGGCGCAAGCGGTAGTCTTTACGCGTTACCGCCACTAACTTCATACCGCAGGCGTGGGCAAAGCGCAGTGTGGGGTTGTGCATATCAAGTTCAGGGCCGCGCACGATGCCAATAGTGCTTAGACCAAATAGTTTTCCAGCGGCGGCCGTTGCATATAAATGATTGGAGAAAGGACCGCCAAAAGTGAGCAACTGACTACATTCAGAAGCCTGAAAAGCCGCTAAGTTGTACTTTAATTTTCGCCATTTATTACCTTGGATCAGAGGGTGATACAAATCGTCGCGTTTGATGCTTAGTTGCACGTTGTGATGCCGCAGCAGAGGATGGTGAATTTGCTGCATGGGTGACTCTTTAATGGATGTGATCACTGAGTTCATAGTTTTGCCCTAGTTTTCCCCCTAATTAACTTGCTAAATTCCGCAAATTATTGATACTTTGTATATTCTTATAGGTGATACTGCAGACTATATGGCATCTAAACTCTTGGCCCGTGTTCCTTGGCTAAATACAAAGAAAAAGTCCGAAGCAATAGTGGGCGTTGCCTTGTACGCAGACGTGTTACGCGCGGTGCAGTTAAAGCAAAAAAAGCAACAATGGTTTGTCAGTGATACCGAAGAGCTGCCGCTCAACGATTCAGCTAACTATTCGAAAGCATTACTTAAATTGCTACGCAAGATCTCTTCTGACGCTTGCGACTTGTACGTGGTGTTACCACAATCCTATTATCAGATAGTACAGGCCGAGAAGCCAGAGCTGAGCGAGCAAGAAATCACTCAGTCACTGCCGTGGACACTAAAAGACTTGGTGACCATAAACGCCGAAAATATCATTGCTGATTATATCGATTACCCGATTCAAAGCACCGGTCAAAAGGCCAAGATTAATGTGTTTGCTACCGATAAGCAGCAATTGCGGCCACTGGTCTCTGAGCTCGATAAGCTCAATGACTGCCACCTTCAGCAGCTATCGGTGAAAGAAACCACCCTCGCGGCGATGACCGCCAAAGATAACTATGCCCGCTTGGTGGTGTACCAGGAGCCTAGTGATGAACCCAGTGTGTTAATCATTCGCGACCAACAATTGCTGCTTAATCGCAGGCTACGAGGGTTCAGCGCGTTACAGCAACAGCCCGATGAGACCACCTTATCGCACTTAAGTGATTCGTTAGGGCTTGAGATTCAGCGCTCTATGGACTTTTATGAGAGCCAGCTCAAGCAACCACCAATAAAGGAAATTCTTATTCAAGGCATTGATGATGCTCAGGCGGTGATCTCGCGTTTGCAAGCGTTTCAAACTACCCCTATTGTGGAGTTTAAACCGCTTATGGATTTGGCTGATGTGATTGACCCTAAATTCCATATGGCTTTGGCGGGCGCCTATTTTCCGATGTTGGAGCAGGCATGAAGAGCAGCATAAATTTTTACCAAGAAAGCTTGAAGCCGCGTCATGATCCGCTGCCGCTAGCTGTGGTCGTAAAAATATTCATCGCTGCATTTGTCGTGTTGGCTGTGGTTATCGCCCTGCAAGTGTGGCGTAATAACCATCAGCAACAGCAGCTGCAGGAGCTTACACAGCAACATCGCCACCTAAAAGCTGACGTGGCAGAGCTTAACAAGCAATTAGCGCAGCGGCGCGATACCAAGAATTTGCAGCAGCAACTAGAACAGCAGCAGCGCGCAGAGCAGCACCGCCTTAGTTTGATTGCATATTTACAAGGGAAGGGCAGCGGTGCACCACTTCGTTACAGCGCCTTGATGAATGACTTGGCGCGCTATCACAACCCACAAGTGTGGCTGACAGAAATTAATATTAGTCAGCGTCATGTGCAGTTACAGGGCAAAACGGCGGTACCTAGTGAAATAGCTCCATGGCTTAAACAATTAAGAAATTCCGACTACTTTTTAGGTAAAGAGTTTTCGGTTTTGGAATTCGATCAAAGTGATGAGCTGAGACAGTTTAATGTGTCTACTCGCATTGATGGGGAGCAGCCATGAAACGTTGGCAACATATAAGTAACCAGTTTAGCCAGCTGCAACAGCGGGAAAAGATGCTGGTGCTGACAGTGGGGCTGTTCTGTATTCTGTACTTAGGTGGGTGGTTTATAAGCATGCCATTGATGGAAAATCACGACCACGCAGCCACGCAAATTGCCGGTTACCAAAGTGAGAATGCATCACTGCGCGCACAGCGACAGGCACTCACTCAAGCTTTGGCTATTGATTATAAAGCTAATCTCAAATTGCAACTTCAAGAGCTGCACCAGCGTAACCGCGATTTAGACCAACAATTACAACAGCTCAGTGATGGTTTTGTGTCTGGCGACCGTATGCCGGATGTCCTCGGAGATTTGCTAGCTCAGCAACAAGGGGTGCAGTTACTGGGTTTTAAAGTGATGGGTGTGGAAGCGGTGCAAACAGGCGAGCAAAGTGAGCCATCGTCACCACAATTACAATTTTATCAGCATAATATGCAGATGACCTTGCAAGGTAATTACTTTGCTTTGCGAGATTATATGGCACGAATTGAACAAGCAGCCACTCGGGTACTCATCACAGGCTTTCATTATCAGGTGCAGGAGCATCCGAGAGCGCAACTCACCTTGAACTTAGCAACGGTAAGTAACAATGAAACATTTATTAGCCTGTAGCCTGTTCATGGTCGTAAGTGTGCCAATAGCGGCACAAGTATTACAAGACCCAACCCGCCCCGCTGTGCAAGCGCAGATATCACGTAGTACTGAATCGGTGCAGCAGCAATGGGTATTGGAGTCGGTAGTGAGTAAAAAAGGTCAACATAAGGCCATTATTTCTGGGCAGTTATACGCTCAGGGGGATAAGTTAGCCGATTACACTGTCACCAATATTAGCGCCCATGCTGTGCTCCTTGTTCAAGGTGCAAAGCAATTGAAGTTAGAGTTATATAGCAATGAAATCAAAAAATAAGTTATTAGTCCACTGGTTTATAGTTGGTACCTCTTCGTTGCTGGCTAGCGCCTGTGCGACCTTCGGCACCGGAGAACGAGTGCAACCTCATATTGCCAAGGAACTAGAACCCGCAAAACAGTCGCAGGTTAGTGAGGCACCGCAACCCCCGAAAGATTTTGAGCAAGAATTGCTGAGCTCGGTATCAGCACACACCAAGGTGCAGCCCAGCACGGCTATTGAGCGCTTCGATGTGGTCGCCAATGAAGTTGCACTGCGGCCATTTTTTAACGCCCTGGTAGACGATACCCCTTTCAGTGTCGCTATTCATCCTGAGGTATCCGGCGCCATTAGTTTGAACCTTAAGCAGGTCAGTATGGATGAAGTGCTTAAGATCATCACCCGCATGTATCCACTTGATGTGTTTCTTGAAGGCCAGGTAGTGCAAGTCTTACCAGCCAAAATGCGCACCGAGTCTATAGCGGTAAACTATCTGATGATGCGTCGCTTCGGTGTATCGAATGTCAGCGTCATCTCTGGCGGTGTGAGCGATTACGATCAGAATAATAACGGCAACAGTGGCAACGGAAATAACAACTTTAGTGGCAATAATGGCGGTAATAACAACGCCATTAATAACAATAATGGCAACAACAGTGGCTCTGGAAATATTCAACAGCTTAACGGCTCAAATATTCAAACCAGTAGCGAGAGTGATTTTTGGGCTGACTTAAAAGAGGCATTGCAATCGCTGGTGGGCACACACGGTGGTCGTTACGTCATTGTTAGCCCACAGGCAAGCTTGGTAACAGTGCATGCACTACCGAGTGAAATTGCTGCCATGAAAGAGTTCTTGCGCCACAGTGAGGAAAGCTTGCAGCGGCAAGTGATTTTAGAGGCGCGCATCATCGAGGTGACACTCAAAGATGAGTATCAGCAGGGAGTCAATTGGTCTGAAATAGCGGCAAATATTGGCAGTACATCACTGTCATTCTCCTCGACAGCAGCGCAGCTCGGTAATCAAATTTCTGCGGAATTAGGGGGTGCTGCTAGTTTGGTTTTCTCTAATCCCGATTTTGCTGGGGTGATCAATTTATTGCAAACCCAAGGTGATGTGCAAATGCTCTCAAACCCTAGAGTGACTGCAACTAATAACCAAAAAGCGGTGATTAAAGTAGGGGAAGATGAATACTTTGTAACCGATGTGTCCAGCAGCGAAGACATTGGCAGTGTCACTCAACAAAATAACAATGACATTGAACTTACGCCGTTTTTCTCTGGCATAGCCTTGGATGTAACACCTCAAATAGACAAATATGGCTCGGTGATTTTGCACGTACACCCGTCAGTGACGCAAACCGAGGAGCAAACCAAGTCAATCAAATTAGGGAACGAAAGTATCGAACTGCCTTTGGCCCAAAGCAATATTCGTGAGTCTGATACGGTAATCAGGGCATCGAGCGGTGAAATCGTGGTTATCGGAGGCCTAATGCAAACCATTACCTCTGACGAGGTTTCGAAAACGCCGGTGTTAGGCGATATTCCTCTCGTTGGTAATCTGTTTAAAAGTATTCGTAAGAAGCAGAATAAAAAAGAGTTGGTCATCTTACTGCGTCCGACCGTGGTTATGCCAGACACATGGAAGAAACAACAACAACGCTCACGTAAATTGTTAGAAACTTGGTACCGCAATTAATGTATCTCAGCTTTTTTAACCTAACGGAAATGCCGTTTTCGCTCACCCCGAACACGCAGTTCTACTGTGCTCTTGAGCCTCATAACGAAGCGCTGAAAGTGCTGCTCAGTGCACTGAGTATGTCCGAAGGGTTTATAAAAGTTACCGGGGAAGTAGGTACAGGCAAAACGCTGATTTGTAGAAAGTTGATAAACCACCTTGAGGATAATTATGTGGTTGTCTATTTGCCCAACCCTTATTTGACCCCAGATGAATTGCGATGGGCGGTGGCGGCTGAGTTGGGGCTGGAACTTGCGCCCGAACAAGATCAACAAACATTGAGCCAATCCATAGAGAAGCGCCTGTTAACCCTGAGTCAAGAAGGGAAAAAGGTGGTTATGATTGTTGATGAGGCACAATGTTTTAGTTGGGAAGCGCTGGAGGCGTTGCGGTTATTAACCAACTTAGAAACGGAGCAAAAAAAACTGCTCCAAGTAGTCCTCTTTGGTCAACCAGAACTGGATACTAAGTTAGCCAACCCGCAAGTAAGGCAATTGCGCCAACGTATCGGTTTCTCCTACCAACTTAGGCCGATGACAGCAGCGGAAGTGGACTACTACATTAATCATCGCCTTCGCCGCGCAGGCGCGCAGTCCCCCCTCTTTTCACCGCGTCTGAACCACCATATAGCACGGGCTTGTCGCGGCATTCCTCGGTTAGTAAATACGGTATGCCACAAAGCGCTATTATTGGCTTATGGGGAAGGGCAAACAGCACTCAATAAGCGCTATATTCGCGCGGCAATTGCCGATACCGAGGATTGCTACGCGCCAACATCTATGCGGCGCTGGTGGTTGTTTGCAGTGCTCAGTGCGACAGTGATAGGCGTGGCGGGTATTTGGTTGTGGAGACAAGTGCTGTGAGTCTACTAAACAAGGCCCTGAAAGATATTGAGCAGCGCGATGGCGAACATGAACTGGCGTTAGAGCCGACCGTACAACTACCGCAGGCGCGGCCTTGGCGAAATGTCATCACCATTGTTGCGGTGTTAGTGAGCGCCATGGTCGTCATAGCCCTTGCTTATTTATTAATTCCTCAAGCACCTGAAGAGTCAGAGGCTGCTCATTCAGCACCTGAACCAAAAGGTTTAGTCACTAAGCCGCTCGAAAAGCAACCTATAACACTTAAACAATCAGTTGCGAGTCAAGTCATTCAGCCACAATTAAATGAGGTTGATGATGAGGCTGAGCTACGTCGGCCAAGTAACCGTGAAACACGTGTTACTAATGAGAGTACTTACAACGGCAATAAAAACGGTAAACAACGAGTATCGCCATCAAAAGACTCATCTTTGAGCCAGTCACGGCAATTACCCGATACTAAAGAGCCCGTCGCTGAAATTTCCCAAGATAAGATGCTTGAGTCGGCGCCAAAACCAATAATAAAGCAGCCAAGAACGTCTAAGGCCGAGTCTCCCGCAAGTGCAGCCAACGCCACGCGGCCAGTAACGTCATCCAGTGACACCGCCGTAAAGGTCGTCAAGGCGTTAAGTGTTCAGCAGCGCGCGCAGCGCTGGTTTGAGCAAGGACAACAGTCGCTGCGCTTTGCAATGACGAATGAGGCTATAAAGCAGTTTGAACAAGCCGTTATTCTTGTTCCCGAACATGAACAAGCCCGGTCATCACTCGCTGCGACCTTATATGGACAACAGCGCTTAGAAGAAGCATACAGTGTGCTTATTAATGGCTTAAAAGTGGCGCCAGAAACCCTTTCATGGCGTGTCATGATTGCCAAAATGGCCATTGAACAACAGCAATATCAGCGCGTGCTTGAGGTGTTAGGAGATGGCCAGAATGCGCGCGCAACGCAACTGGGTAACAACGACTATTGGATTTTAAAAGGATCGGCAGCGCGCCAGCTAAAGCAGCACGATATTGCCAAGGTATGCTTTACTGAATTAGTAAGGCGTCAACCCAATGTAGCTAAATGGTGGTTGGCGTTGGCCACATCAGAAGACGCACTAGGCCAATACCATAGCGCTCGAGGGCATTATGCTACCGCCTTACAATTAGGTGGCTTATCAGGGCCGTCACAACAATACGCTCGGGCTCGCTATGATAGTTTACAGGACACGCCATGATTAGACCTCGCTTAAAAATGCGCTTAGGGGACCTCTTAGTCCACGAGCAAATAATTACCGAAGAACAGCTTGAGCAAGCGCTGGCGGCGCAAAAAAGCTCCGGGCGGAAACTTGGTGCGACTCTAGTTGATTTAGGCGTGATTGCCGAGCCACAGTTACTGCGCTTTTTGGCTCAGCAACTGAATGTTCCCTTTTTAGATATTTCGCAACGTCGCATCGCGCCAGAAACCGCCACCCTCTTACCTGAGGTTTATGCGCGCCGTTACCGTGCGCTAGTTATTGAGGATAACGGCGACAGCGTGTTATTGGGTATGAGTGACCCTGCTGATTTGAGTGGCCTCGACCAGTTAGGGCCTATTTTGGGTTCGAAGCGCATTGACCTTGCGGTGGTGCAAGAGTCACAAATGTTAGAGGCGTTCGATACCGTATACCGACGCACCCAAGATATTGCTAACTTTGCTGAACAACTTGATGAGGAATATCAAGAAGGGGAAGAGTTCGAACTCAACGCCCTTGATGACAGCACCTCAGATGCAACGGTTGTTAAGCTACTGCAATCCATTTTTGAGGATGCGGTACAGGTTCGTGCCTCGGATATCCATATTGAGCCCGATGAAAAGATGCTGCGCATTCGTCAGCGGGTGGATGGTGTGTTGCAAGAGAATATCTTAGATCACGTTAAGATTGCCTCAGCCTTAGTGCTACGCCTTAAGTTAATGTCTGGCTTGGATATATCAGAAAAGCGCATTCCCCAAGACGGGCGCTTTAATATCAAAGTAAAAGGCCACAGCATAGATGTGCGGCTCTCGACCATGCCGGTGCAAAATGGTGAATCGGTGGTGATGCGTTTGCTGGACCAATCCGCCGGGCTGCTCACCTTAGATCAAACCGGTATGCCAGCACCTTTGCTACGTAAGTTACGGGAAACGCTGAAGCGTCCGCACGGCATGATCCTTGTTACCGGCCCTACCGGCTCGGGTAAAACGACGACCCTGTATGGGGCCTTGAGTGAACTTAATCAGGCTCAGAATAAAATAATCACTGTGGAAGATCCTGTCGAATACCGTATCAGCCGTATAAATCAGGTCCAGGTGAACAGTAAAATAGGCTTGAGCTTTGCGAATGTGTTGCGTACAACCTTGCGCCAAGACCCTGATATTATTATGGTCGGCGAGATGCGAGACCAAGAAACCGTGGAAATAGGGCTGCGAGGTGCACTAACGGGACACTTGGTATTGAGTACTTTGCACACCAATGATGCCATCACCAGCGCCATGCGTCTTATCGATATGGGCGCGCCACCTTATTTGGTTGCCAGCTCCTTGCGAGCGATTATCGCTCAGCGCTTAGTGCGCCGTATTTGTCAAAACTGTCAGCAACCCTATGAAGCCGACGAGCAAGAACGTGCCTGGGTACGTTATTTACAGCCTCACCTAGCGGATGCGCAATTCTACCAAGGGCGGGGCTGCAACAGCTGCAATCATACCGGTTATAAAGGCCGTATCGGGGTGTTTGAGCTACTAGAAATGAACGAAGATATGATGGATGCGCTGCGCCAAAGTGATACCCAAGCCTTTGCACAAGCAGCGAAGAATAACCCAGATTTCTCACCTTTATCACATATGGCAATGGACTACGCTCAGCAAGGGATCACCACCTTGGATGAAGTATTCAAAGTAGCTGAATATGTACCTGAAGTGGTAAACAACTAGTGGCGCATTTTCGTTATCAGGCCAAAGATAGCCAGGGCAAACTAATTAAAGGCGTGGTTGAGGCTAATAACGCACAAGCGGCTGCGGATCAGTTATTGGCGCGTCAAAGTGTGCCCATTAAGATAGATGAGACTCAGGTCGTAAAAAGCGCCGATAACAAACCGCTTATGGCTTGGCTTCAGCCCAAGGTCGGCCTTGATGAGATGATTATCTTTTCACGGCAAATGTATTCACTGCTCAAAGCGGGGATCCCGATTATCCGCGCTATTAACGGCCTGGCTGAAACCACCACAAATCCGCGTTTTCGCGAGGTATTAAAAGAAATTACCACTCAGCTTGAGCAGGGGCGTAATTTATCCGCTGCTATGGCGAGCCACAAGGAGGTTTTTCATCGCTTAATGATCTCTATCGTGGTGGTGGGTGAAAACACCGGTAAGCTTGAGGATGCCTTTTTACAGTTGGCTGAGTATTTTGAACGCGAGCAAGAAACGCGAAAACGAATAAAAGCGGCATTGCGCTACCCAACGTTTGTGATCATCGCGCTCATCGCGGCCATGTTTATCTTAAATATTTTTGTGATCCCCGTGTTCGCGCAAATGTTCTCTAAATTCGATGCTGAGTTGCCGCTGATGACGCGCATTCTCATTGGCACTTCTAATTTCTTTGTTCATTACTGGTGGTTGTTGCTGGCATTGATGGCGGCAAGCTATTACGGAATACGGCGTTACTTAGGTACCGAGCTAGGACGATTGAAATGGGACCGCGTGAAATTGCGTTTACCCATTATTGGCAGCATTATTGAACGCTCTTTGTTATCTCGATACAGCCGCAGTTTTGCCATGGTGTTACGTTCTGGTGTACCAATGACCACCGGGCTATCCCTTACGGCTGATGCCGTTGATAATGCCCATATGCATCAGCGTATTGTCGAGATGCGACGCGGCATAGAAAAAGGCGACAGCCTATTGCGGGTTTCCCGACAGAGTGAGCTCTTCTCGCAATTGGTGTTGCAAATGGTTGCAGTCGGGGAGGAAACCGGTCGCGTTGATGAACTGTTGCAAGAAAGTGCCGACTATTATGAACGCGAAGTGGATTTTGATTTAAAGAGCCTGACCGCGAAGATAGAGCCCATTTTAATTGCTTTGGTGGCGGTAATGGTGCTAATACTGGCATTGGGTATTTTTACTCCTATGTGGAACCTGATGTCTGCGATTAAAGGGGGCTAAAGTGCGTAATCAGCAGCAGGTGAGCCGGCGTTTGAGCCGGGTTTATCAACTGCTTATTAGTGGGTTGCTGATTTGTGTGTTTATTGGCTTTTTTATTTACTATATCAGCCAGTTATTTAATACTGTCAATGACGTGAACTTGCATAAAGCAGTGGCGGAGTTCCACCACAGTGCCGTTGCTATTCATGGTAAGTGGCTAGCCCATAAACAAGATACCATTCTCTTAGAGCAGGTGAGCGCGCAAATGCAGGTGGTGGGTCAACAACAGTTTGTGGTTAATCGCTTTGGTTGGCCGACAGGCGTTGAAGGCGATGGGGCTCCCTGTCAGGGCTTATTTGCCCGCATGCAAGGGCAGGGCAACCTAGCTGGGGTCAGTGTTAAGCCGATATGGGCAGGGCAAGCCTTAGTCGGGTGTGAGTTTCTTTTTAATGAGCGAACCTGGTTTCGCTTTGATGTACACACGGGTCAGGTGGCTGTTACACTCAAATAAAAAAATATAATGATTTTTGAGTAATTTAGCCTTTGGTCTAGAATGAATTTAGGTACTTAACTCTGTTGGAGTAGGCAATGAAACGCAAACAACAAAGTGGCTTTACACTTATAGAGCTTATTATAGTAGTCATTATTTTAGGGCTTTTGGCTGCAACCGCATTGCCGCGCTTTATTGATGTTACCGATGATGCCCGCGAAGCATCGGTTGAAGGCGTGGCTGGTGGATTTGCAGCGGCGATAGGATTAGTGCGCTCACAATGGGAAGTTGACGGTCGCTTAGTCGATAACGGTGGTGCTGATATTACCACTGTGGTGTATGACCAAGTTACCTTAGGTGTTGATGGCGATATTGGCTACCCTACCAACGATGGCAGCTCCGATACCACTGTTGGCGCTATGGCGCGCCAAGATTGCAAAGATGTGTTTGATCTTATTTTACAATCAGCGCCTATTAATACTATTGATCCAAATCAGGCCACGCAAAGCCGCTATTATGTTCAATTTAACGCAGCCAATTCGCAGTGTATTTACTATCTTGTGGATTCACTCGACACCACCAATGTCGCGAATTTGCCTGATGATTCTGTGCCTGATGGTGCAGCTACTGATGGTTTTACTTACTTCCCCGCAACTGGGCAAGTAACCGTATTTTAAGTTTGCTATAACGAGGTACAGATGATGAAAGCAACAAAACAGCAAGGCTTCACCTTAATCGAATTGATTATTGTGATTGTTATTCTAGGGATTCTCGCAGTCACAGCGGCGCCACGCTTTTTAAACCTGCAGGGTGATGCCAATGCGGCAACGGTACAAGGTGTGAAAGGCGCGATGAATTCTGCCAAAGATATCGTGTATGGAAAGGCCATTATTGAAGGTCTTCAAGACGATGCAGGTGATGGCACCATAGGGGTTGACTTAGGCACCGATGGAACCGTTGATGTAACAACTTCCTTTGGTTACCCGCAAGCTGCAGCTACAGGTATTGCTGCAGCGATGGATATTGATTTAACCAACGACTTTGCAAGCAATGTGATTGCCGCTACAGGCGGGACACCGGCTATTTTTGTGGTAAGAGCTGATGGCAGTGCAGCACCGACTGCGGTAGTGGCAGGCAATGGCACCGGCGGTGAAGCTAATGATGGCTGCTATGTGGCCTACACCGAAGCAGCCGATGCTAATACACCGCCAGTGATCACATTAAACCTTGACGACTGTCAGTAAGCAATGAACAACCGTGGTTTTACGCTCGTTGAGCTCATAATCACGATTATCCTTATTGGGGTATTGGCGGTGACTGCCATACCCCGCTTTCTCGGCTCCAACAACGAAGATGCCTATACTTTAAGAGATCGCACGCTGGCGATGATCCGCAGTATCCAGTTGCAGGCGATGCACAATCTTAATAGTAATAATTGCGTTAAAATTACCACCATGTTAATTGCCCCCCCCGCTAATCAAAATTGCGCAAATCCTATTTCTACAGCCTTTGACGACTACCTCGTTGTTGATAGCACCGGCACTGATATCACTTTTACCACCACCGATAACAACGGTGGCAGCTTTAATTCATTGTCTTTTAACCATTTAGGACAACCAGATATTAATTGCGCCAAGACCTGCCGCGTACAGGTGGGGAGTCAAGCCGTGTGTATTAGCGGCGAAGGGGCCTTGTATGGCTGTTAAGCGCCCACGAGCAAATGGCTTTACGCTGGTCGAATTAATTCTTGGCATTGTTATTTTTGCCATTGCGATGGTCATTGTATTCACCTTGATTGCCCCGCAAGCAAGGCAAAGCGCAGAGCCGCTGGTGCAAGTAAAAGCAGCCAAGCTCGGGCAGTCATTGATGAATGAAATTCTGGGTAAATCCTATGATGAAAACAGCCATCGCAGCCCGCCCTTTCAGCGCTGCGATGAAAAACCAGTCGGTTGTACGCTGGCAGCTAATCTTGGTGAAGATACAGGCGAGAGTGACAGTGGCAATGTCTGTGGTGGTCGTGTTAACTACGACGATGTCGATGATTATATTGATATGCCGCAACAACCAGTTTGTGACGCGCAGGGCTCGCCCCTTTTAGACTATGGCCAGTACAGAGCAAATGTTTCGGTTGTTTATGATCAGGATTATACTCAAAGTACGTCAGATACAGGAGATAGTGCCAAACGCGTTGATATAAGTGTTTTTGCTCCGAACGGAGAAGTGTACCGCTTTCAAATTTATCGAGGGAACTATTAATGAGAGGTGTTAGCGGGTTTACCCTAGTTGAACTGATAATAGTGATAGTCCTCCTTGCTATTGTCGCTATTGGCACTACCCAGTTTATTAGTCTTGGTGCGCAAATTTATACCGAAGGTCAACAACGTTCAGAGCTAGTTTCTCAGGCACGTTTTCTCATACTGCGGTTAGAGAAAGAGTTACGCAATGCACTACCCAATGCAACAAATTTTGATACATCCACTGGGTGCTTAAATTTCATACCAATCGTAAGTAGTGGTACTTACTTAGATGAAGCGACTGACAATCCATTGAGAATCGTGGATTTTCAAGATGCAGTTAAAGCGGGGAACTCAATATCAATTTTCCCCGTTGGTCCATCAAATTTACGTAAAGAGACTGTGAGTAGCGTGGTAGTAGAAAACACCGGAAAATTGACTAAAAAGGTTACCTTCAATACCGCTTTTGAAGTGGAATCTCCGGCAAAACGTTATTTCATTATAGACGAGCCAGTTAGTATTTGCGCTAAAAGCGAGGGTGGCAGAACGGTGTTGGAACGCCGGGTAGACAGTTCAGGCTCTTGGTTGGCAGTTGACATTAGGGATTGGGTGGCAAGCTATGACCCACAAACAGCCAACGTACATTTTGCACTTGAATTACGTTCTGCAAGGGGGGAATCTCTTCAAATTAGCCACGAGGTTCATATAGCCAATGCGCCATAGAACTTGCGTTAACATACACAGTCAAAGGGGCTCAATGCTTGTCATTGCTGTCGTGGTGTCGGTGTTGTTATTAACGCTGGGGTTAGCTATGAGTAATATATTGACAGCAGAAACAAAGAGGAACGCGGTGGAATACTATGGTGTTATGGCTTATGGTGCCGCGCAAAGTGGTGTCGAGCGTACGCTCGTGCGCTTATACACTCATGATCATAGCGTATCCGAGCTGGAATGTTCTGACTTAGAAGTTGGAACTTTAGCCACCCCAGGTGATGGTATGACTTTTGATAGTGGGCAGTTGAAAAACTGTGAAATAGATATCATAGATTGCAGAAAGGCTGACGATGTAGCAGAGCGAATGGCCAGTTCTGGCTTTGTGGATGTTTATCGTTTTACAAGTTATGCCCAATGTGGTGCTAGCAACCTTGATACTAGCCGTAGCATCGTAGTTGAAGTGAAAAGAGAAGATAAGCTATGAGGAAGTTTACTTGGCTATGGTTATGTTTACTTCTTGTGAGTAGCTTCTTTGCGAACGCAGTTCCTAAAGTGGAAGGGCGTTTTATTGAACTGCAAAATACCTACGATAACCCCATTTGGACAACCATCAACTTTTCACAAGCGTATGATGAACCTCCAGCGGTTTTTATGCTCTCGACGAATCAAGGGAGTAACCCAGCGATTGTAAAAATTCGTAATGTGACAAGAACTGGATTTGAAGCCTTACCTTTGGAGCCTCCGGGTGAAGATGGTGAACATATTACTATGGGGGCACATTACTTAGCTATTGAATACGGTGTACATGAGTTTGAAGATGGCTTGTTTATGGAAGTAGGTAAAACTACTTTGGATCAATCCAGCTTGCAATATGGAAGCGGCTCTACTTTTACTTTACCCCAAAGCTACAAGCGAGTTAATTTTGACTATGAATTTAGTGAGCGTCCTGTTTTAGTACATTCCATCCAAACTTTAAATAGCAACGATACTAACCCGCCAAGAGATGCCTTAAGACCGTTTTTGACTGTGGCTATCGAATCGGGAAGTTTAGATACTCAGGGGGTTAATATGGCGCTGGAAGCGTCTGAAACTCAAGCGGGTAATATTGTCCCAGAGACGATTGCTTATTTGGCCGTTATCGAGGGCAGCAACCGATTATTTAATGATGATGATGACAAAGAAATTTATTGGGAGGCGTTATTCAGTGGTGAACGTATAGATGGTTGGGACGATGGCTGTGACGATACTTTTTTTAATAATAACTATAGCTCTTCTCCCTTAGTTGCTGCTAGTAAGATTAGCCGCAATGGTGCCGATGGTGGCTGGCTACGTAGCTGTCGATTAAATAGCTCGCGATTAGGGTTGACGGTCGATGAAGACCGATACAATGACTCTGAACGTAACCATACCGTTGAAGAAGCAGGTATTATTGCGATGACATCGAATTTTGTTTTTAGTGGTAACTCCCCCTCTTGCGAGATTGTTTTTCCGGGTGCGTTGGCTACTTTCAACAGTGCTCCAATTCGGTTGGTAGATGGTGTTATAGTCGATGATCCCAATGGGGGGGTTGTGCAAACAGAGATTTTGGAAGATACATCCACGGAGCCAAACAAAGCACGCTGTGATGGTGTTCAATGTATCGCAAGCGGCGTGAATGCAATCACCACTGCACAAGCTGAAGGTATCCCGACAATTGATAATGATGGCCCAAGCTCACCAAACTTACCCAGTGAGTTGATCGGCGACTACTTTATCGATGCTAGCCTGGTACAAATGGTCAACACCACATACGAAGTACTAGGTAAAACGCGTATATTTATAAAAAGCTCTTCCGCAGTGGCGCCGTTATTGCAAATTAGTAATACGCAGTTAAATATTTCAGGCTCACCAAGTGATCTAACAATTTACGTTGACGGGAATATAAGCATAGCAAATTCCAATGTTACAGCTTATATGATGTCTACAGGCACGGCTATTGTTGGAGCTGCCTCGAAGGTTAGAGGTGCGCTTACTGCTGGGGGAGACATAGACACGGGGGCGCAGAGCGAATACCTTTACGTAAGACCAAATAACCTCGCCGGTATCTGCGGTAAAGAAGTTATTGAAACTGTGAACCATTACCGCTTTGAGCTCGCAGACAACAAGGGCTCTACTTGTGCAGCTAAGCCGGTAACCTTGAAGGCATGCGCAAATGTTAGCTGTAGCCAATTATATTCACAACCAACAAGCGTAGACTTATTGCCCGCAACCGGTGGCAACAATACCTGGTTACCGAGTGATAGTGTTACTTTTACTGGGCAGACAGATCTACAGTACGCACGTTCGGGAGGGGGCAATGTGAAGTTGGCGATTACGAACCCTATGCCTTCATCGCAGTTTAGGTGTTTTATTGGGGGGAGTGAAGTAGGAATCGAAAGTTGCAAAGTGAAGTTCGAAAAAGAAGGAATGGTATTTCGCAATCTTACTGATGGCGACGAAACCATTGTCACTCAGTTTGCAGGTAAACCCTCAGATGCTGGAGTTAACGCCAAAACCTATGCGGTAGAAGCGTGTGGTAACGGTAACCAGCTGGCCAACAAAACGCTAGACTCTCGTTTGAAGTTTAACTGTGGCGCGGGCCAAAGTTGCACGAATAGTTTGCTATTTAACCATCAAGGTGACAGTTACAATTTAAGTACTTTGAGCTTTTCGGGCATACCTTTGAGGTTTGATGCTGACTCTAGAGCAGAGTTTACAATAGCTTATCCCGATGCTGGACAATTAAGCATAAGTGGTGAGCTGGATGTGCCTATTAACCCGAATTCGAATAAGACGACTACGTTGAGTGGGGCGAGTAATCAGTTTGTGGTGCGCCCCTTTGGGTTTGATGTCACTGCCAGTGGAGCTAATAGTCAAGCACTCGATGCCAATGGATCACTCTATCGACTTACGGGTGAAAGGTTTCCAGTTACTGTTCGCCCTGTGCAGTGGCAAAGTGGTGATGATACTAATAACGATGGTGTTCCTGATAACTACCAAAATTTGCGCGATAACTTAGTTGCAAAGCATTATGTTGGTATGGTTGGTGTCACAGCTGAAAACGTCATACCTGCAGGTGGGAAGGATGGTGTATTTGATATCGATGACGAATCCGCGTTCAAGTTCGAGGGTAATGATACCCAAGTAATTAGTAACATCAGCTATGACCAAGTGGGTGTGATTAATGTCATCGTAGAATCTGAAAACAGCTATCTGGGCTCGGGTAAAGTTCGTGGTCAAGCCAATAACGTTGGTCGCTTTGCGCCATCTGATTTCAGTATGAAAAGTGCAAGTATTGAGCCGGCGTGCCCAAGTGGAGACTTTACTTATTTTAACCAACCTTTTAACACCGTTACTTATACGCTAGTTGCTGAGAACCATAAAAACGAAGTTATGCGTAATTACCGTGCTGGGTTCGATAAACTCTATACACCTAGCTTAAGTGCAGTGCACGGGGGGGAAGAGCTAGAAAATCGTATTATCAACGTGGATTCTCTAAGTTGGCCACAAAATGCAATCCAAGCTGGGGAAATCAAAGTAACTGAAAGTGATGTGACTTTTATACGCCAAACTAATGCTTCTCAAATAGATGGCCCTTACGACAATACTAACATCAATTTGTTATTAAAAGCTGAGCAACTTGAGGGAGCGGTGTTGAATGGACAGCCTTGTGGAGGAGACTGCTCGCAAACAATAGCATCGCCAGTGAAGTTAAGATATGGCCGCCTAGCTCTACAAGATAATTACGGCCCTGAGAATGAGGAGTTACTCGTCCCCATGACGGCGCAGTTTTGGAACGGTCAGGGTTGGGCGATCAATAACCTAGATAATTGTAGTCAATATAGGTACCAAAGTTTGTCGTATCCTAGTGATTTAACAGTGACAGGGAATAATGGGCAATTGAACTCTGGGGGCTACAAAAGCGGAGAGGGTATAGAAGTGGATGCTAATGGAAATACTGGCTCGTATTCAGTGAGCTACCCTGCGCCTGATTGGCTGCTCTGGGATTGGAACGGTGATAATGCGGCCGATGAAAACCCCAGTGCGACACTCAAGTTTGGTACTTTCCGTGGTAATGACCGTATTATTTATTGGCGCGAGCAGCTCAACTAACTAACCTTTTTTAGGTAATGTGCTGGTTTTTATTCATTTTCTAGTAGAAATGGTTTTTTAGACTACCCTTAACAAAACAAGATGATGCTTATTTGTTAGGAAGGAAACCATGCGACTAGCTCTGTCATCACTACTACTATGCGCCCTTGCAGTATTCAGTATGGCGACTAACGCACAAGATACCTCAAAAGTAGCGGAAATCGCCGAGCAGCTCAGCGAAAATCAGCAGCAATTCGAGCGCGATCAGCTGCAAATAAAAGCACACCAAGATGAGCTTACTTTATTGCACACTCAGTTGCAGCGTATGCAAGCGCAGGTAAAGCAGGCTGAGCGTCAACAACAGCTTGCCAAACAGGCACTTGATGAGGGCTATCAGGCTTTTCTGAAAGACCCAAACACGCCCTTGACCAGCTTACAAAAAGACTACCAGCAGGCAACTCAAACTCTGCATGATAAGCAAGCGCAAATTCACGCCCAACAAGCGGCAATCAGTGGGCAGCGTGAAAGTATTAGCGCATTGAATACTGCTGTGGCACAAAACCGAAAAAGTAAACTGGCATTGCAGCAATCGCTTGACCAAGCTCGCGTTGAACGTTTACGCACCGAATTTGCCCGCAAAGGAACCTTGGAAGTGGTGCATACTATCAACTGCCAGCGCGATGAAACCTTAGGGCAATGCGAGCGCCGTGGGCAGCAACAAGGGCTTAGCAAAGCGACCTCTCGCTTTTTAGATCAAGTGTACAACAATTTATCCGAGTACCGTTTAGTCAGTGCCAAGCGTGATTTAGCCAACGCTCGGGTCAAAGTGGTATCCAGCCATGTAGTTGACAGCGCCTTTAGCGGCCAAGGTAATTTTAATGTCAATTTGAGTGTAGCCATGGCCGGCGAAATTGATAATTCGCAATTGTGTTCGTTGCTCGAAGTTGACCCAGGTTATTGCCAAAGTCGCACAATCACCGTGAACCGATTACAAAATCACAACATCAATAATAAGGTGAGTCAGGGGCAGTTAAGTGAGCAAAGCGATAATACCGGCTCGGCAATCGAGGTTGGTCGCATAGCCGCTTTAGGAGACTTCCAAGAACACGCTAAAGACGCTAATCCGGTAACGTTAACGGTACGCTCTAATGTTGTTGATGACACCGTATTTATCAATGGTGAACCATACGGGCAAACTAAATTGGATGTCACATTGCCACTGGGTGAGTATCAAGTGGAAGTGCGCAAACCGGGGTACAAAAGTTACCAAGTAAAGGTGGTGCTCGAAAAGCCCCAAGTGGTATACGCTCAACTCAGCAAAAGCGCCGTAAAATTAGCCAGTAAATAAGCGTTATTGTGGCCGTTTGTTAAACACTTTTGCCCTTGGCGCTGTTTTTTCATGCTAGCGCAAGCTTTATGTTGCCGCGAGGGGGATGCATTGGTAAAGTGTCTCAAGCTTTCAGATAATAAGAATTTTTCAAAGGTCAACCAGTTCCATGTTTAAGAAACTCCGTGGTCTCTTCTCCAACGATCTTTCGATCGATTTGGGTACTGCCAATACCCTAATTTATGTAAAAGAAGAAGGTATCGTGCTTAACGAGCCTTCGGTTGTAGCTATTCGACAAGAACGTGCTGGTGGACCAAAGAGTGTGGCCTCGGTAGGTACTGAAGCAAAGCAAATGCTAGGCCGTACGCCAGGCAATATAAAAGCGATTCGGCCGATGAAGGACGGCGTAATTGCTGATTTCTATGTTACCGAAAAAATGTTGCAGCACTTCATCAAGCAAGTCCATAACAATAATTTCTTACGCCCGAGTCCGCGCGTGTTGATTTGTGTTCCTTGTGGTGCAACTCAAGTTGAGAAGCGTGCTATTCGTGAGTCAGCAATGGGGGCGGGAGCTCGCGAAGTGTACCTTATTGAAGAGCCTATGGCGGCTGCAATTGGTGCCGGTTTACCCGTGTCTGAAGCAACGGGTTCAATGGTTGTTGATATTGGTGGCGGTACCACTGAAGTGGCCATCATTTCACTTAACGGAGTCGTATATTCTTCATCTGTACGTATTGGTGGTGATAAGTTCGATGAAGCCATTATTAATTATGTACGCCGTAACTTCGGTAGCTTGATTGGTGAAGCCACGGCTGAGCAAATTAAACATGAAATCGGCTCGGCATTTAAAACCGATGATGCAAAAGAAATTGAGGTCCGTGGTCGTAACCTAGCTGAAGGGGTGCCGCGTTCGTTCACTCTGAACTCACATGAAATTTTAGAGGCGCTGCAAGAGCCGCTTATGGGTATTGTTAGCGCAGTCATGGTTGCTCTAGAGCAATCTCCTCCCGAGTTAGCCTCTGATATCTCTGCTCACGGCATGGTATTAACCGGTGGCGGAGCACTATTAAAAGATTTAGACCGCTTGTTAATGGAAGAAACTGGTATCCCCGTCGTGGTTGCTGATGACCCGTTAACTTGTGTTGCTCGAGGCGGCGGTAAAGCCTTAGAAATGATAGACATGCACGGCGGTGATGTATTTAGCTACGACTAATGAAGCTATTATTTGGTCGTACTGTCTCAATGCAACTGCGGTTGACCATCGCAGTTGTGTTGAGTGTTATCTTGATTGTTGGCGATCGCTACACCAGCGGTGGCACTGCTGTTCGTACTTCGCTTAATACGCTAGTAAGCCCTTTACTTTATCTAGCAAACCTTCCTTATGAGCTTATCTCCACCAGTGCCAAAAACCTCACCTCTCGAGAACAATTACTGCGAGAGAACCAAGCGCTGAAGACCAAGCAACTATTGCAAAGTGAACAGCTGCAGCAATTTGAATTCTTAGCTCGTGAGAATGACAAGTTACGAGCGCTATTGGGTTCGGACCCGAGGCAACAGAATAACAAGCTAGTTGCGCAAGTGCTGTCGGTGCACTCTAACCCTTATAGCCACCAAGTGGTTATCAATAAGGGTACCTCCGATGGTCTAAAAGAAGGCCTGGCGGTAATTGATGAGCTCGGTGTGGTGGGGCAAGTGGTGCAGGTGGGCGCGAATACCAGTCGTGTCTTGTTGATCACAGACACAACTCATGCCACCCCCGTGCGCGTATTACGCAACGATGTGCGAACTGTGGTTGAAGGCATCGGTAAAATTACCCGAGTTAAACTCTCGCATGTGCCACATAGTTTAGATATTCGTATTGGCGATGTGTTGTTAAGTTCAGGTTTAGGGGAGCGCTTTCCAGAGGGTTACCCGGTGGCGGTAGTTACGGAAATTAATCGTGATGAAGGACGACCATTCGCGCAGATTTATGCGGAGCCCGTAGCGCAACTTGATCGCATTCGTTTGTTAGTGGTCTTGAACAGTGCAGCGGCGACGCCTGAGGTAAATAATGATTAATCGTCAATTTTGGCTCATTATCGTTACCATCTTTTTTGCATTGGTGCTGGCGCTGATGCCATTGCCTATCTCTTTTGAACCCTTTCGCCCTGACTGGGTGTTACTGGTACTTATGTATTGGTCCCTTGCGGTCCCTCATCGTCTTAATATTGGCAGTGCATGGTTAACAGGGCTCGTAATAGACCTCGCAACGGGCTCACCTCTGGGGGTGCATTCGTTGACTTATGCCATTACTATTTACATTACCGCGAGTAATTACCAAAAGCTGCGTAATTTCTCTATTTGGCAACAGGGGTTGCTTGTGGCGGTGTTTTTGTCTCTGCATCATTTATTGCAATTCTGGCTGCACCACTTTTTGCTTGAAGTCTATTTTGCACCGCAATTTTTATGGCCGGCAGCGACCGGTGCTATTTGTTGGCCATGGCTATTTTTATTATTACGTAAATATCGCCGCCATTTTCGGATCCGTTAGTTATGTCTGCTATATATCTTGCTTCGCAATCGCCGCGTCGGCGTGAGCTATTGCAGCAATTGGGCATTGAATTTGAGCAATTTGCTGTTGATGCCGATGAAACGCCACTCGCACATGAAACACCAAGACAGTTGGTAGAACGTCTCGCATGCTTAAAGGCTGAATCAGCCGTGGCTATGGGCTATACCGACCGCCCTGTTTTAGGTAGCGATACGGTGGTGGTATACGACCACCAAGCCTTAGGTAAACCTAAAGACTATGACGATTTTGTTGCTACAATGAACAAACTCAGTGGCCGCACGCATCAAGTGATGACGGCAGTCGCTTTGGCGAATGAGACTAAAACCAGCTCCTTAGTCGTCACCACTGACGTACAGTTTAAAACCTTGACCGCGTCAGAAATCGAGGCGTATTGGCTCACTGGTGAGCCACTCGATAAAGCCGGCGGCTACGGAATTCAAGGACGCGCTGGTGCCTTTGTCACCCACCTCAGCGGTAGCTATTTCGCCGTGATGGGGTTACCTTTGTATGAAACACAGAAACTAATAGCTGAATTTTAGCCATGAGCTCAGAATTACTTATTAATGTAACGCCCAGTGAAAGCCGTGTAGCACTGATTGAAAACGGCGTATTGCAAGAGGTGCAGGTTGAGCGCATAGGCAACCTAGGCATCGTCGGCAATATTTATTTAGGCAAAGTAAGCCGGGTCTTACCGGGTATGCAGGCCGCTTTTGTTGATATTGGTCTAGAGAAGGCAGCGTTTCTACATGCCTCAGACATAGTCAATAGTGCGTCTTTTGAAGAAGGGGTGGACGACCAGCATATCAAAAAGGTGCAGGATATACGTGAATTGGTGCGCCAAGGTCAGCACATTATGGTGCAGGTGGTCAAAGATCCCATCGGCACTAAAGGAGCGCGCTTAACCACGGATATTACGATTCCATCACGTTATTTGGTGTTTATGCCAGACGCCACTCATGTAGGGGTTAGTCAGCGTATAGAAGGCGACGAAGAGCGTCAGCGCCTGAAGGATATTGTTGCCCAGTACAACGACGAAAACGGCGGCTTTATAGTTCGTACCGCAGCGGAAGGAGCCAGCGAGCATGAGCTTAAACATGATGCAGAATTTCTTAAGAAACTGTGGTTGAAAATTGTCGACAGGCGGAAGAAAACCCGCAAAGAAAACATCCTCCACGAGGATTTAAAGCTTGCTTTTCGTACTTTGCGTGACTACGTAGGCGAAGACATGGAACGCATTCGTGTGGATTCAAAGCTTACCTATCAAGAGCTTACAACCTTTACAGAAGAATTCGTACCACACCTTGCGAAGGTATTAGAGTACTACCCGGGCGAGCGGCCTATTTTTGATTTATTCGATGTAGAGAACGAAATACAAAAAGCACTGCATCGTAAAGTAGAGCTCAAATCCGGCGGCTATTTGATCATCGATCAAACCGAAGCCATGACCACGGTGGATGTTAATACCGGCGCCTTTGTTGGCCATCGTAATCTAGAAGAGACAATTTTTAATACCAATATTGAAGCCACCAGTGCCATCGCCCGGCAACTAAGGCTGCGTAATTTAGGCGGTATTATCATTATCGACTTTATCGATATGGTGTCTGAAGAACATAAACGCCGAGTATTGCACTCTTTGGAACAAGCGTTGTCCAAAGACAGAGCGAAAGCGAATATTAACAGCCTTTCTGCACTCGGGCTTGTGGAAATGACGCGCAAGCGTACTCGGGAGAGTTTAGAGCATATTCTCTGTGGGGTGTGTCCGTCTTGTGCAGGTCGTGGCTCGTTGAAAACGGTCGAGACCGTGTGTTACGAGATTCTGCGAGAAATTGTTCGAGTTAATCGAGCCTATGATGCAGATAAATTTATGGTGTATGCTTCTGCAGCGGTTAGCGAAGCGCTAATTAATGATGAATATCATAACCTTGCAGAGCTAGAGCTCTTTATTGGTAAACAGGTCATGATTCAAACGGAAAACCTATATAGTCAAGAGCAATTCGATGTGGTGATGATGTAGTGAACGCCAAGTCGGTTTGCTTTTTTTGTTTGCGGAAAATTTGGCAAATCAGCGCAGTTACCCTAGTGTTGCTTGCTGTGCTGGTGTCGCTGGTCAAATACAGCTTACCTTATGCCAATGATTATCGTGCTGAGGTCGAGCAGTTTCTTGGTGAGCAGTTAAATGCCGATATCTCCATTGGCTCATTAAGTGCAAGCTGGCAGGGTAATGGCCCAGCGCTTGTCATAAACCAAGTAGGGTTTGCCGACAATGCCAAAGCCCCGATTAGCGTCAGCATTGAGCAAACCCGGTTGCATATTAATTTATGGCAATCATTACTGGATAGGCAGCTGCACTCCAATTATTTTGTGCTGCAAGGGTTTGACGCTGAAATCGACGCTCGCGCCCTACTTAGCAGTGAGTCAAAAAGCAGCAGCTCGCAGCAGCAAGCCTTAATCGAAAGCCTGTTTCTGGGTGAGCAAGGGCATTTTGCTATCGAAGATAGCGAACTGAACATCATTAGCCTCGATAACCGCCATCACCGTATTTTTTTAGAAAACTTGGTGTGGCAAAACCGTGCTAAAGACCATTTTGCCGAAGGTCAGGTGAGCCTCCCGGGCATCGAGCAAAATACTCTTGAAGCTCGCCTTAAACTCTCCGGCGCGCGCTTAAATAATATTTATGGCGATTTATATCTGCAGGCACAGAGTTTGAACATCTCTGGTTGGTTACAAGAGTTTGTTCGCCCGGAATTAACCCAATTACAATCGAATCTCAATTTTGAATCTTGGCTGCACTTTGCTGAAGGTCGCCTAACCGATGTGCAATTGGCGATGCAACCGAGCCAACTCAATTGGCAATACCAGCAACAACCTCAATACCTCGAGTTGCAACAGGGTATGGTGCGTATTCATCCTCAAGCAAAAGGCTGGCGAGTGCGTACATCTGGGCTGCAGTTTAGCGATGAACAATACCAGTGGGCACCGATTATTTTTGATGCACTCATCAGCGAACAGCAACAAGTGTGGGTGCAAGACTTAGATATTTCCATGTTCTCCACCTTTGCACGGTTAGGAAAATCGCAGTTATTACAAGAGCTGCTGACGGTGCAACCGCAAGGGTTTATCAACGAGGGCTACTTTCACTGGCAAGGTGATAAGCAATGGCGAGTATGGTTTGAAGCCGAACACTTAGGGTGGTCGGGATTTCATGGTATTCCTGGTGCGCAAGATCTCAGTGCCAGCGCGCATATTAACAACCGTAAAGGTTTACTTAGTATTGCTGGTAGCGACAACCACCTATTGACCGGCAAGACGTTTAGCGAGCCGCTCGCTTATCAACAACTTGCCGCAGAAGTCGCATTCTTTAATGATGGCGAGCATTGGTCCATCGAAAGTGATGAAGTCACTTTAAGCAATGATGATTTAGACTTAGTTGCCGAATTTGCGCTGACTCTTGATTCGCAGCCAGATATGAACCTATACGCAGAAATCAGTGGCGGCAGTGCAGCCAATGCCGGGCGGTACTTTCCTGAACCTTATATGCATAAAAACCTGATTGACTACCTAAATGGGGCAATAAAAAGTGGCGATATGCACTTTGCTCAGGTGTTGTTACAGGGACCGCTCGATCAGTTTCCCTTTACCGAACAGCAGGGGCGGTTCGCGGTCAATGCCCAAATAGAAGATACGGAGTTCGCTTTTGCCCCTGATTGGCCGACGATAAAAAATGCTGCGGTTGACTTAGCGTTTAACAATCAGCGCATGGATATTTATAGCCGCAGTGGCGAGTTACTCAATTTAGCGCTGGGTGACAGCGTCCATGTGTATTTGCAGGACTTGCTCAATGCTGACACTTTAGCCATTGATATTACAGCTAATATTGAAGCGCCTAAGCTACAGCCTTTTTTTGCGCAAACACCATTAGCTGAGCCGCTTGCCACCGTCTTTGATGTGATACAGGCACAAGACCGCCTAGATGGCGAGCTGCAGCTGCTTATCGACCTCAAAGACAGTGGAGTGCGAGCTTCAGGTGAGGTGTTATTCGCTGGCAATGCCGTTCACCTAGCGCAGCCCGGTATCGACTTAAGTGAACTGCGGGGCAGGTTGTCGTTTGTAAACGATCGTATTGAGATAAATGAAGCCCAGGCCTATTGGCAAGGGATGCCGCTCACTGTGAGCTTGCTGGGTGGAAACCAAGGCGAAAATTATCACGCTGACGTTAACATTGGTTTGCAAGCTGATGTGGCGCAGTTACAAAAGCGGCTGAATGGCTTGTTAGATGCGCAGTTGAGCGGTACCACTGCGCTCAATGCGCAGTTGGCTCTAAACTTTGATAACCAAGGGTTTAGTTACGAGGCGCATGTGCAAAGTGATATGCTCGGGGTAACCAGCACTCTGCCGACGCCGTATAACAAAGCCGCAGACGATGCGTGGCCGCTTAATGCCTTAATTCAGGGGGATGACATTTCTAACCTGATCATGGTCGAGTTGGACGAGCAATTATACTTTAACGGCATCCTCAACAACGGCGAGCAGCAAATGAGTAATGCTCACCTCATTGTCGGTAAGCAAAATTTAGGGCTTAACAAGCAAGGGTTTGAGGTGAGCGTTAATCTCCCAGAAGCCGATATCCTCGCTTGGCAGCCGGTGCTTAATAACATTATTGATGTGGCTGCGCGCAGCAGTGGAGAACCTTCGGTAATGCCACCGTTAACTAAGGTGGTGGGGCAAGTAGGCACAGCTCATGTTGATGCGGTGCCCTTTAATGAGCTGGAATTTACGTTAATTAATCAACCCACAGCAATGGATTTAAAGTTGCTCGCCAAAGAGCTGCGGGCCCGAGTAGACATTCCCACTGGTAGCCAAGCAGAACGCCGCGATATTCGCGCCCATGCAGACTATCTACGCGTCAACATCCCTACTAATGATAGTGGCGGCGATGACGTTACACACAGCAGCGAGACGGATTTAAAGTGGTTAACGCAGCTACCGAGTGTAGCGTTTACCTGCAGTGATTGTCGCATTAACCATTATCAACTTGATCAGGTTGAGCTGCATTTTGCGGGTGCTGGCGAGCAACTGACGATTAGTGAGTTGGTGGTCGATAAACGCGAACATGTGCTGCGTGCCGATGGCTATTGGCGCGATGGGCAGACTCATGTCAAAGGCCAATTTAATAGTGATGATATTGGTTCGCTGTTTGATGAGTTTGATATCACTTCAACGGTTCAAGACTCTGAAGCGAACATGGATTTTGCGCTGCATTGGCAGGCGGCTCCTTACGATATTGATATCGCCAGCTTGGGCGGTGAAATTAGTTGGCAACTCGGTGAAGGGCACCTAAGTGAAATTAGCGATGGCGGAGCGCGTGTCTTCTCGTTACTGAGCTTGGACTCTCTGGTGCGCAAGCTCAAGCTGGATTTTCGCGATGTGTTTGCGAAAGGCTTTTTCTACAATAGTATGCAAGGCAGTATGCAGTTGGCCCAAGGGATTGCTTACACTAAAGATACGAAAATGGATGGCGTGCCTGCTGATCTTACTATTAAGGGTTATGCCGATTTAAATACGCAAACCATTAACTATGATTTAGCCGTGGCACCACAGGTTACTTCTAGCTTACCCGTGATTGTTGCTTGGATGGTCAACCCAGTAACAGGGTTAGCTGCGCTGGCCTTGGATAAGGTTATCCACTCAGCGCGAGTTATTTCTGAGATTAAATTTAAAGTCAGTGGGGCAATGGATAACCCTGAGGTGGTTGAACTCGATCGTAGCAGCCGAGAAGTCACCTTGCCGCAAGCTGCGCAAAATCAACCTCCGGCATCGCAACCCGAACAACCACTGGAGAAACCATTACTATGATGTTGTATGCGTTACAGTTTTGCGCCCAGCAAGACAGTGAGGATAACTTTCAGCGTATGCAGCAGTTTTTATCTCAGTTACAGCCACAGCGGCCTTGCTTAGTGTGTTTGCCGGAAAGCTGGCTATGCTTTGCAAAAAGCAGTGAGCAGGTATTGGCTGTGGCCGAAAAACACTTATATTGGCGCCAGCGTTTAGCTGCGCTGTGTAAGCGTTACGGTCTATGGCTTGCGGCAGGTACTCTGCCGGTCGCCACCTCAGAAGGGCGTTACCTCGCGGCATCCTTGGTCTTTGATGACCAAGGCCAAGAGCGAGCGCAATACAATAAAATTCACCTGTTTGATGTGACCGTAGCGGATGGCACAGGCACTTATCACGAGTCCAAACATACCGAAGCCGGTGAGCAGGTGGTGGTACTCGACTCGCCCTTTGGACGGCTAGGGTTAAGTGTGTGCTATGATATGCGCTTTAGCGAACTCTATCGTCAGCAAGTGCAACTGGGGGCTGATATACTGCTTGTTCCTAGTGCTTTTACAGTACCCACCGGTCGAGCGCATTGGCACACCTTATTGCGTGCACGAGCGATAGAAAGTCAATGTTATGTGGTCGCTGCCGGGCTGTACGGTCGTAATAATAGTGACTGCGCTCACAACAATGGTCGTGAGACCTATGGCCATAGCCTAATTGTTTCGCCATGGGGTGAAGTGCAAGCTGAGCTGAGCCATGGCGAGGGCTGGATAGCCCAATCAGTAAACAGTGAAGAATTAAATCAACGCCGTGAGTCCATGCCTATGCATGCTCACCGCCAAGCGAGAAAAGTAAGTTTATGAGTCAAGTTGAGCACAACCTTTTAACGCAAAGCCGATTGGACCGCGATGATCTCGCCAACGCCTTGCAATACATCCACCAGCATAAGGTGGACTATGCGGACTTATACTTCCAATCGAGCTACAACGAGTCGTGGGTGTTAGAGGACGGTTTAGTCAAAGAAGGGAGCTATAACATCGATCGCGGCGTGGGTGTGCGCGCGATCAGTGGCGAGAAAACCGGTTTTTCCTATTCTGATGCGATTAATCTCGAAGCGATTAATAATGCCGCGATGGCCGCACGCAGTATTGCTGATGCGGATCGACATGGTCAGGTTAAAATATTCAGTGAGCAAGATGTGAAACGTCAATTTGCGCCGCTGCAACCGATTCAGAGCATGAGCGATGACGATAAGGTGGCGCTTCTGCGTGAAGTTGAAGAGTATATCCGTCAATTGGCGCCTGAAGCTGAGCAGGTGGTGAGCTCGATGTCCGCCGTCTATGAAGAAGTGCTTGTGGCGGCGAGTGATGGTACCTTTGCAACCGATATTCGCCCGCTAGTGCGATTGAACTGCTCAGTGCTGTTGAAAAAGGGTGATCGTCGTGAGCGTGGGGGTGCCGGTGGTGGAGCCAGACTCGATTTTAACTATTTCAAAGAATTAGTCGACGGTAAGCCGCGTTGGATGCACTACGCTGAGGACGCTGTACGTATGGCTAAGGTCAACTTAGAAGCTATTGACGCTCCAGCGGGAACCATGCCTGTGGTGCTGGGTGCGGGTTGGCCTGGGGTGTTGCTGCATGAGGCCGTAGGTCATGGTCTTGAGGGCGACTTTAATCGCAAAGGCGCTTCAGCGTTTAGTGGCAAAATTGGTCAGCAGGTGGCGTCAGAGCTGTGTACTGTGGTTGATGATGGCACCATGGCGAACCGTCGTGGGTCATTAAATATCGATGATGAAGGCACACCGGGTGGTTATAACGTACTTATCGAGCAGGGTATCCTAAAGGGCTATATGCAAGATAAGCACAACGCTAAATTGATGGGAGTAGCGCCTACTGGAAACGGCCGTCGCGAATCCTATGCACACTTGCCTATGCCACGTATGACTAATACCTATATGCTCGGTGGCGAGCATAGCCAAGAAGAGATCATCGGCTCAGTAGACAAAGGCATATACGCGCCAAACTTTGGCGGTGGCCAAGTGGATATCACCTCTGGCAAATTTGTGTTCTCTGCCTCAGAAGCCTACTTAATTGAAAATGGCAAAATCACCACACCTATCAAAGGTGCCACGCTGATTGGTAATGGCCCAGAGGTAATGAAGCAAATATCTATGGTTGGCAATGATCTAGCGCTAGATAAAGGCGTGGGCATTTGCGGTAAGGACGGACAGAGTGTCCCGGTAGGGGTGGGGCAACCCTCTTTGAAAATCGACCAACTCACCGTCGGTGGAACCGCTTAAACATCCTCAAAAGAAAAACAGCGCAAGAGCGCTGTTTTTTTCTAACTTAAAGCTGGTAACCGAAACGCTGCTAGAGCATTAACTCTTTGAGGATTTGAAATAGCTCTTTGTGAGACTTTCCGGGTTTCTCTTGCTTTACCTCTTTGCCTGCTTGGCGAATAATTTGTCGCATGCGCTGGCGGTCAAGCTGCGGATATTGCTCAAGCAGAGGGTTTAAGCGACTATCACCTTCAGCGATTAGCTCATCTCGAATTTGCTCTATTTGGTTTATCACCACATCTTTTTGATTGTTCTTATTGGTGATAATGGCCATAGCTTGATGAATGTCTTCGACATTATCGGTGCCGCGCAAGGTTTTGGCGATGTAATTGAGATGGCGACGATAGGCGTCTTTTTTCTCTTTCAGGCGGTCGGCTAAGTTCATCGCCTCCACAAGCTCGTTACTCAATGGTAGTTTTTCACGCGCTTTTTTTGAGAGGTTGGCGATTTCTACACCCAGCTCATGAAACTCCATGGCATCGCGTTTTAGCTCGCTTTTGGAAACGTAAATAATCTCTTCTTCAGGTTGTTTGCTCTTAGCCATAACATGCTCGATTAATGCTCTTTGCAGCCATTATATCACTAAAATGCGTAGATGCTTTGTGGTACGCTTAGATCAATATTCACCAACTGTGAAAGCCATTATGCAAGAAAATGAATCGGCAGCGATTTATAGCCAAATCGATGAAGTCAAAGAGGCCGTAAGCGAGGTGCTTGCCCAAGCTAAGAAACTCGGTGCAACGGCTGCGGAAGCCGCTATGTCACGTACTTCAGGACTCTCTGTAGGCACTCGTCTCGGTGAGGTAGAAACCATCGAGTTTAACCAAGACGGTGGTTTGGGTGTGAGCATTTATGTAGGTAATAAAAAAGGCTCAGCATCAACCACAGATTTAAGCCCCAGTGCGCTGCGTTCGGTGGTGGAAAAAGCCATTGAAATCGCCAAGTACACTTCAGAAGACCCATGTAATGGCCTTGCTGATGCTGAGTTATTAGAGCAAAGCCCACCGGATTTAGACTTGTACCACCCGTGGCAGGTGACCCCAGAGCAGGGCATTGAAATTTGCCAAGAGGCAGAGCAGGCGGCGTTGAACCTTGATGAGCGCATCGTCAACTCTGATGGTGCCAGCTTTAGTAGCCACCAAGGGCTGCGTGTGTACGGTAACAGTCACGGTATGTTGGCAGGCTATCCCCGCACTCGCCATAGCATCAGCACTATGGTCATTGGCCAACAAGGTGAGCAGATGCAGCGCGATGCTGCCTATACCGTATCGCGTGAGCAAGCAGGCTTAAAAGCGGCGAAAGACGTCGGCCTGGAAGCGGCGCAAGAAACGCTTGCACGGCTTAATAGCCAAAAACTAGGAACCATGAAGGTGCCGGTGATCTTTCGCGCCGATGTGGCTAACTCCCTGTTTGGGCATTTAGTGTCGGCCATTGGCGGCGGTGCGCTTTATCGTAAGTCGAGCTTCTTGCTCGATAGCCTCAATACCCAAGTTTTCAGCGATATTGTTAATATTAGTGAGCGTCCGCATCTAGCCAAAGGTTTTGCTTCTTCACCCTTTGATGCGGAGGGCGTTAAAACGCAGGATCGTGAGATTATTCACGGTGGCGAACTACAGACCTATTTATTAGCCAGTTATGCGGCGCGCAAAATGGGTATGACCGCCACAGGCCATGCCGGCGGTATTCATAACTGGTTGGTACAGCAAACCCATAATGACTTGCACGCTTTGCTTAAACAAATGGGTAAAGGGCTGCTAGTGACCGAGTTGATGGGGCAAGGCGTCAATACTGTCACCGGCGATTACTCGCGCGGAGCGGCCGGGTTTTGGATTGAAAATGGTGAGATCCAATATCCTGTTAGTGAGATTACCATCGCTGGCAACCTTAGTTCGATGTTTAAAGGCGTTGCTGGCATTGGCGGTGATATCGACCCTCGCGGCGGGGTGTTAACCGGTTCGGTGTTAATTGAACAAATGCAAGTTGCGGGGCAGTAGCTCAAGTAACACGATAAAGCCTAGAGCCCCTCTCTAGGCTTTTTTAAATAAATTCTAAAAAAGTGCTTTACCTCAACTTAAGTTGAGGAAATACCTTAGTCCCTGAAATAATAAATCATCTTCGGGAGAACGTTATGTATTTAGAGCATGTAAACCTAGTCGTGAATGACATCAACCAAGCCCTCAACTTTTATCGTGCCGCTTTTCCACATTGGCGGGTGCGCAGTCAAGGCGAGGGGTTATGGTCGGGGAAGCCGCGTACCTGGGTGCATTTTGGCGATGATTACCACTACCTTGCTTTTAGTGACAATGGCATTGGTGACAACCGTGATCTCAGCGGCCATCAAGTTGGTTTAGCACACTTTGCTTATGTCACCGAAGATCTTGATGGCGTCATTCAACGACTCCAAGACGCGGGCTTCGAAGTTGATAAAGTGGGCCCTGAAAATCCTTATCGCCGCAACGTGTATTTTAAAGACCCAACTGGTTTTGAAGTGGAGTTTGTCGAATACGGATCGGATATTCCAGCACAGAGAAATAACGACCTATAGACTTAAATGCTGCTAAAAGTTGCAAAATAAACACTAAATGAACGTAAATCTCTTGATTGTTCGCTTTTCGGAAATTTTTTCACTGAGGTGTGTAACTTAGGTAAGGTTGTACCTAAATGCTTGCTGAACAAGTCGCTTATATTATTGATTTTGCTGATAAAATAAAGTTGGCAAGGGATTCGCAACACTTAAAGCGTCACAAGCAATAGTAAGGAGACGACATTATGAAAACGTTCACTAAGACAATCGTAGCTGCAGCTGTACTTGGTTCTACTGCCTTCACTGCCCAAGCAAATGATTGGCAGAACGAGAGTAAAGATGCATGGATTGATGGTAAAGCTGAAACTGTGCTGCTACTGAATGGCAACCTGAACAACTTTGACATCAACACTGATGTGAAAAATGGCAAGGTTATGCTCACGGGTAAAGTAGACAGCGAGGTCGATAAAGAGTTGGCCGAAGAGCTGGTTGTTAGCCTAGATGGTGTAAACGATGTAGAAAACCAGCTAACGGTTATGAACAACGAAGAAGGTATGAGCCACAATGATGATGCAGGAGATACTGGCAGCGATTTAACCGACGCTAAGATCTCGACGGTAATCACTACCCGTCTACTATTTGATTCAGAAGTTGCTGGCACTGACATTGATGTTGATACCGACCAAGGTGTCGTTACGCTTAAAGGTAACGTAGATAGCGAAGCCGAGCGTGACCTTGCGATTAAAATCGCTGAAAACACAGAAGATGTTCGTGAAGTAAACGATGAACTGCGAGTAATGGCTGAATAATTAGTTGTAAGTTCTCGGTAGAAGGCCCAGCTTTGCTGGGCTTTCCTTTATCTACAAGCAGGCGTAACTAGCGGAGCAATCATGGACATTATTAGAATCATTTTCTCAATTCTTATTCCCCCACTCGGTGTATTTTTGCAGGTGGGCTTAGGAATGCACTTTTGGCTTAATATTTTACTAACCCTACTAGGCTACTTCCCTGGCCTTATTCACGCTATCTATATTATTGGGCGGCGTTAAAAGGTTAGTTACACATTCAGTTGAAATTCACAGTACTACTTAGGTATAATTTACTTCATGGCAGCAAGGATGCGCTATGGTCTCAAGTGGTTTCATCAACTTTCCGGGACATTCTTGCAATTATTATTCCGGTAGTTTTTAATGCAAGAAGATACAAACAAGCCTAGCTTATTCAGCTCAGGTGCAAAGTCCCTCAGCCTTATAGCAAGGTTTCATCATAAAAGTTTAGATGTTGAAGACTTAATCCATGAATTTGACATCCCCTCCCAAGATTCAAAACTCCTAGAAATTCAGTTAATACGTGCCTCGCGCTCGTTTGGATTCAAAGCGAAGGTTATGTCCTGTGATGTCGCAACCTTGGATAACAAAGTCTTACCAGCGATGGCTAAACACAAAAGTGGACACTATGTAATTCTAGCAAAAGTGGCTCATGGTCAAATTCTCGTTCATGATATACAGAGCTCCTCACCGCAAAAAAGCTTATCTCTAGATGAATTCAAGCTTAATTACAGCGATAGAATACTTTTTTTATCACCGAGACAAGCTGTTTTGAGTAAGTCAGCCAAATTTGGCTTTGGGTGGTTTGTTCCGGTGATGTTTAAGTACCGTAACATTTTTAGTGATGTGCTTTTAGCATCATTCTTTATACAACTTCTAGCTCTTGCGTCCCCAATCTTTTTTCAGGTGGCCATTGATAAAGTAATGGTTCATAAAGGAATGACGACGTTAGATGTGCTGGCCGTGGGCTTTTTTTTCATCATTACTTTTGAAGTAATATTATCGGGTTTACGGACATATTTGTTCAGCCATACGACTAATCGAGTCGATGTGGAACTAGGTAGCAAACTTTATCAACATATGCTTCATCTTCCCTTGTCATTTTTTAGAGCTCAGCGAGTTGGGGATACTGTAGCTCGGGTAAAAGAACTAGATACCGTTAGGGAGTTCATTACTGGATCGGCGCTCACAATCGTTTTAGATATGTTTTTCACTCTAGTCTTTTTTGCTGTAATGTTTTACTACGCTCCTTTTTTGACTTGGATTGTTGTAGGTAGTCTTCCATTTTACTTTATTATTGCTTTTACTCTAGGTCCACGTTTGCGCAAGGTTCTAGAAGATAAGTTTCAGCGTAGCGCCGAAAACCATGCATTTTTAGTAGAGTCGGTAAACGGTGTAGAGACAATAAAATCTCTCGCTGTAGAACCAAAAATGCGCAACAAATGGGATGACAAGCTGGCAAGTTATGTCAGCTCAGCATTCAAATCTAGTCAATTAAACAATATCTACGGACAGTGCTCTTCATTTGTAACTAAGCTCACCAGTCTACTTATTTTATATTTTGGGGCTATAGCAGTCACTGATGGAAGCCTCACTATTGGGCAATTCATCGCGTTTAATTTATTGGCGCAGCGTATCGCGGCGCCAATAATGAGGTTTGCCAATGTATGGCAGGACTTTCAGCAGGCCCGTATCTCTGTAGAGAGATTGGGTGATATTCTTAATACGCCTCTAGAAGCTGGCGAGCGCAATAAAATTACTTTACCAAAAATGAAGGGCCATATTGAATTCGAACACATTAATTTCAGGTACAACCCTAGCCGTTCCTTAGTACTGAGTGATATTAATCTAAAGATGGAGGCTGGAGAGGTAATAGGTTTGGTGGGTCGTTCCGGCTCGGGTAAGAGTTCTTTAACTAAATTAATCCAGCGGCTCTACTTACCTGAATCAGGACGAGTGCTTGTTGATGGTGTAGATTTAGCCCTTATTAACCCAACTTGGCTACGTCAACAAGTTGGTGTGGTTTTACAGGAGAACTTTTTATTTAATGCCAGTGTGCGTGAGAACATATCTTTAAGTGATCCTGGAGCATCGTTGGAACGCGTAATATCTGCAGCTAAGTTAGCAGGAGCACATGAGTTTATATTAGAACTTCCACACGCATATGACTCTCAAGTGGGTGAACAAGGCTCCGCTCTGTCAGGGGGGCAGCGTCAACGATTAGCGATTGCTCGCGCTCTACTAACAAACCCTTCTGTACTTATCTTTGATGAAGCAACCAGTGCTTTAGACTATGAATCAGAGCTTATAATCCAGAAAAATATGACAAATATAGCTAAAGGAAGAACGGTGCTTATAATCGCGCATCGTTTATCTGCTGTACGTCATGCGGATCGTATCGTTGTTCTTGATAAAGGTCGTATAGTTGAATCAGGAACTCATGCACAGTTGCTAAATGAGCGCGGGCACTATCACTATCTACAAAGTATACAACTTTCAAATATTTCACCTTCGCAGGAGTTAGTTCCTGATGTTTAAGAAGCAATTCTGTTTATATGAGTTTTTACCGGCAGCGTTAGAAGTTCAGTCAGCCCCTCCGCCCCGGTTAGCCAGAAGTATCGTTTGGTCTTTAGTAATACTATTTATTATAGCTATTCTTTGGGCGTGCTTAGGGACAGTTAATATTGTTGCGATTGCTCCAGGGAAAATAACTCCTAAACAACAAGTCAAAGCTATACAGCCGATGGAAAAAGGAGTTGTTAGTGCAATTCATATCGTCGAGGGGCAAAGAGTAGAAAAGGGTCAAATGTTAATTGAACTTGACCCTGCAATGAGTGCCGCTGATTCTCGTAACCTTTTAAAACAAAAGGAAAGTTTAGGCGATAATATTCAAAGATTAATGATGTTTGTAGCTTTTCAAGAATATGGCTTAGAACCAGACTACTCAGCTATTGATGAAAAGCAGCAAGCTATTCTAAAGAATGAGGTCACTGTTTATTTGGAAAACACCAAAGTAATGAAAGCAGAGATTGAACGTTTGAAGGCAGAATTTCAAGCCGCTAAGCTAGAAGAAAGAAAAGTTCGATTAACTCTTCCGCTAATACAAGAGCGCGCTCAGTCAATGGCTGAGTTAGAAAGAAAAAAAATGATCGCTCGGGAGCAGTTTTTGGCTTTAAAGCAAGAAGCGATTGAGTTGGAGCAGCAGTTATCGATTGAGGAAACAAATATCTTAAGACTTCAAGCAGCTTTAGCTATTGCTCAAAGTAATTTAATTCAACAGCGCTCTGAGCAACTAAACAAAACACTTTTACACCTTAATGATCTAGAAACTCAGTTATTTCAAGTTTCACAAGAGCTTGAAAAAAGTCGGTTTGTAGAAAAGAAAACACGCTTATTGTCTCCAGTTGCCGGTACTGTTGAAAGCCTTGCTGTAACTACGCTGGGGGGAGTTGTTACACCGGGACAAGAGCTTCTCAGGGTGGTACCTGAGAATGACGAACTCATCATTGAAGCGGGCTTATTAAACAAAGACATAGGGTTCGCGTATCCAGGACAAGAAGTAGAGATAAAGGTGGAGAGCTTTCCTTTTACCCGATATGGGATTATTAAGGGGGAAGTTACAAGTGTATCAAAAGATGCAACAGAGCATGAACAGTTAGGGTTGGTTTTTCCTATTAAGATCTCTTTGAAAAAGAACTCTATTGAGGTAGATAACCGCCTAGTCCCTTTATCTTCAGGGATGGCTGTATCGGCAGAGATAAAAACGGGGAGTAGAAGAATAATAGAGTTTCTTCTCTCACCTATTATGCAACATGTGCAAGAGGGAGCGCGTGAGAGGTAGCTCAAAGACGCTTCCATGAACCGAAACTACAGAACGGAATATTATTAAACAGGGATTATTATGAGTGCGTCAAATTTTGCAATTAAAACGTTAAATGGATATGAAGCAGCTATTCAACCTGATGGGAGTATAAAATTTACCGATTCATCAGGAAAGTTATTTGGTTCGATCAAAAAAGATGGTGACGGGATAAGCTATACGGGGGGCTTTAAAAGTTCTTTTTTGGGTCTCTCCGTGTCTTCTAATGAAGATGGAAGTATAACTCAGACATATGACTTTGGGCCTGTACTTAAAACATCAATTAAAACGTTCAGCAATGGTAATTGGGAGCAAAGCACTTCAATTTCTTTGCCTAAAGCACTGAGAGCTGGGTTGGGCTTAAGTGTAGGCCTAACAACTAAAGGGGCAGCAGGCCAAAGCCCGTCAAGTATGAGTTTAGATGCAAATTTTTCATCTTTTTACGGGGCTGTAGCAGCAGGGGCTTCTTTAGAGTTTGGTCTGGGGCCTGGTGGGTTCGATAGTACTTTAAATTTATCGATTAAGACTCCATTTGGTGGTTTCAAAGAACCGTTTGAAATAGGGATGCCCGAACCACTGCAGAATGTGCACGACCTCCTCGTTAGCCGTAAAGCATTTATTGACGGTGTAACAGATGGCACAGTCCCTGCGGGAATGTCTCATCAAGAATGGCTAGATTCAATAAAGGCTGCTCAGCTCAAAACACCAGATAGTTTAAAGCCATTGCTTGATAATATACAAGAGGCAGCGAGGCCGCGCAGAGATCCTATAGTCTTTGATCTTGATGGTGATGGAGTTAAGACGGTTGGTATCGAAGCCGGTGTATTATTTGATCACAATTCAGATGGAACTAGGCTAGGCACCGGCTGGGTATCTGCTAGTGATGGACTACTTGTTTTAGATAAGAACGGCAATGGCATCATCGATAATGGGCGTGAGCTTTTTGGTGATAACACTGTTATTGACGATAGCACAGGCGAACTTGCAGAACATGGCTATAAAGCTTTACAAGCTTTAGATAAAAACAATGATGGTATTATCAATAATCGTGATGAGATTTACCGTCAGCTTCAGGTTTGGCAAGACAAAAACCAAGACGGCTTTAGTCAAGCTGACGAACTAATGAGCCTTGCTGATTTAGGTATTGTATCTATAGATGTAGCAAACTATAACAATGACGGCACAATTCAAAATGGGAATGAACTAGCATATAAAGGAGTGTTTACTTGGCTTGATGGTAGTGAGGGGAATAGTAACGCGGTATTTTTTGCAGAAGATCCTTTTTACCAAGAACCATTGGAGCCGATCACTGTTGATGACCGTTTTAGCCATCTTCCTGAAGCGGATGGCACAGGAGGGTTGCATAGCTTGAAGGAATCCATTGGGTTGAACAAAAATTTAGCTGATGTGGTCGAGCGGTTTGCGGAGGCAAGCACCCGCTCACAACAGAAAAATTTAATAGACGACCTTCTATTTGAGTGGCATAAAACTTCATCTACCGACACTCTATACTCGTACCAAAGAAGCATATATAACTTTGATAACCTTTCGCCAGACGCCGATGGTAATTATCCACCACACTATACTCCCGGTGTCAGTGTTTGGTGGAAGATGGGCAATACACTGTACACTCTAGGTCATTTAGTGGAGGAAGCAGACGGATCCGACCATTCTAAAGCCAGTGTATTAGAGGCTTTTTATGGGCGTCGATATAACGAAATATATCGAAGCATTCTTACTACTACCCGCTCGTCAAGTGTGGCAGGTGAAAATGAATACTCAAAAAGTTGGTCGTTTAATCTTTTTTTAAAAGCGCAGAAAGAGAGGGTGGCTAATTCAATAAATACGGCTTATGAAGTACTGCAAGAGAATATCTATTTTACCTTGGCCGCTCAAACCCGTTTAAAACCGTTGATTGATTCCATTGAGCCTATTTTTACGGCAGATGGACTTGAATATGAGTTCGGCAAATTTGAATCTTTATTGGCAGAGCAAGCCGCTATTGACCCGGCAAGTGCAGTCATGGATGCGTTTGATCTGGTTAAAAATTTGGAACAAAATGTGGTTTTGCAGTGGTCACGAAGCGCTGAGTTTTTAGGAGAGTTATATACTCTATTTATGGATCAGAATACTGACGAAAGTTTATTACAAAGTATTTACGAAAAATATTCGATAGGGCCTGGTCAAAGCAGTTATGGAGAGGATGCGATAAATATTATACTCAGTCAGTCAGGTGTGGCCAAAGGTGGAGCGGGCGACGATATAATTCTAGGCTCTAGCGGTGATGATGTTATTACTACCGGATTAGGTCATAACCGTGTGGATGGTGGGGATGGAAATGACACCATCAAAGTGAGAACCAGTTCTGCAGCACGAAATTACGAAAATGAGCTAATAGGCGGGAAGGGAGATGACCGTTTAGAAGGACACGCTGGTGCCGATAGCTATATCTATCGCCGTGGTGATGGGAATGATG